>JAESQY010000008.1 GCA_016764915.1 Aliivibrio sp.
CTTGACCGTGGTGAAGGTATCCCATGGGAAGGCAATTATACCTCATGGCTTGAACAAAAAGATGAACGCCTAAAGCAAGAATCGTCGACAGAGAATGCACGTCAAAAGACCATTGCGAAAGAGCTTGAGTGGGTTCGTCAAAATCCTAAAGGCCGTCAGGCTAAATCAAAAGCTCGTATGGCTCGTTTTGAAGAGTTAAGCACTAGCGACTATCAGAAGCGAAATGAGACCAATGAACTGTTTATACCACCAGGTGAGCGTTTAGGGGATAAAGTCCTTGAAGTCAACAACTTAACCAAATCGTTTGGTGATCGCGTTCTTATTGACAATCTTAGCTTTAGTATGCCTAAAGGCGCTATAGTGGGTATTATCGGTGCCAATGGTGCAGGTAAATCAACGTTGTTTAAAATGTTAAGTGGCACTGAACAAGCTGACTCTGGTTCTATTGTCCTTGGCGATACGGTTAAATTAGCCTCGGTTGATCAGTTCCGTGACAGCATGAACGATAACAATACCGTTTTTCAGGAGATCTCTGAAGGTGCTGACATCATTCGTATTAATAATTATGAGGTTCAGGCACGTTCTTACTGTTCACGTTTTAACTTTAGGGGTAATGATCAGCAGAAACGTATTGGTGACTTATCCGGAGGTGAACGTAACCGTGTTCACTTAGCGAAGCTACTTAAAGCTGGTGGTAATGTTCTACTACTTGATGAACCTACCAATGACCTTGATGTAGAGACACTGCGAGCACTTGAGGAGGCCCTACTTGAGTTCCCTGGTTGTGCCATGGTTATCTCGCATGACCGTTGGTTCTTAGATCGTATCGCTACGCATATTTTAGATTATCGTGATGAAGGCCAAGTTAATTTCTTTGAAGGTAACTATACAGAGTACAGTGACTGGATTAAAAAGACTCTTGGTGCTCAAGCCGCTGAACCTCATCGTATCAAATACAAACGAATGAGTAAGTAGCCATTTCGCAGCATTAATAAAGGTAACCACTGGCTTTAATGCTGCGATTTTAAAAATTCACATCACAATTTACAAAATGTTCTGATCCATAATGCTAACTTAGTTCAATTACAGAGCAGTGAAAACTTTTCATTTTTTCCTTTCGTGATATAACCTATTTAAGAATCGTCAATTTACAGTATCCCATACATTTTTATGCCTAATAACTTTAGAATTTCCATTTCACATAATAAAGGCACCCACTTTATTTCGGTCTCTAAAAAGACTCGAAACATCGTACTATCCTCCGTTGTCACTATTATTTTATCCTTAATTTTAACCAGTATCGCGGTTAAGCACTTCTATTTCAAAAGTACCATCTCATCACAAGAGATCTCTGAATTAGTGGATGATCAGCAAAAATTGCTTGGTAGACTGCAAGAGAAAAACCTTAATCGTAATGAATTGATAAAACAGTTAGAACAAAAACAGACCGAACTGCTTGTACTAGAACAACGAGTTCATGATGTTGAGTCAGTGTTGGGGATCAACCAAAATGAACAAGAAACCTCTCTCTCCTCACCATTTACTTTAGAAAAACGCATTGATACTGCGGTAATTGATTCATCGGTACGATCAACCATGTTTCGCTTGATCCCTAATGGTATTCCACTTGATTTTAGCCGCTACTCTTCAAAATTTGGCAGAAGAACCAATCCTATATCCAAAAAGCGTCACAACCATTTGGGCATTGATTTAACCTGTAAACGCGGCACGGAGATCTTCTCACCCGCAGACGGCGTCATTGAGTATGTCCGCCCAAGTAAAAAAGGATATGGCAACCTGTTAAAGGTTCAGCACAGTTTTGGCTTTATGACCATGTATGCGCATTTACAAGGTTTTAATGTCAAAATGGGACAGTTTGTAAAAAAAGGAGATTTGATTGCTAAGTGTGGCAACTCTGGAGACTCAACAGGATCACACCTGCATTATGAAGTACGCTTTCTTAGGCGAGCAATTAATCCTCAACCTTTCATGGATTGGACACCTGACAAATTTGAACTTCTTTTTGAAAAGGAGCGCAGCATAAAGTGGCAACCTTTGGTCGAAGTGTTTAGTAATTTAGTAACAATACAGGTCCAATTAACTCAAATACCAACAATTAAGTTTAATACAACGATGCAGTTACCCGATGATGGAACCATTGTTGCCAATAATGATTAATCGCTTGCCGTAAAATGAAAAATGCCGTGAAATATCACGGCATTTTTTATTATTAAAATTAATGTTTAACTTTCACGATGAATAGCATCATGCGCCTGTCTTAATAAGTTCTTACTCTCTTTCATAAATTGCTGAGAGTAATCACCGAACCACTGCTCAACTTCATTAAAAGAGTCGACAAACTTCACTTTATCCTTATTTTCTAAAATTGAAATTGCATCACCAAATCGCTGATGGAATCGCTTGATCATCTCTAGATTTTCAGGTGCCGACATAATAATATCAGCATAAAGATTAGGATCTTGAGCAAAAAGGCGCCCTACCATTGCAATTTCTAAGCGATAGATCGGCGAACTTAAACTCAATAGCTGTTCAATATTTGGATCTTCTTGCGAAAGGTGTAAGCCATAAGCAAACGAAGTAAAATGACGCAGAGCCTGAATCAACGTCATACCTTGGTCGTGATCGGTGGCATCAATATCTCTAACCGTCGCCCCCCAAATTTGAAACTGTGCTTTTAACCAACTGTATTGCTCAGGAAAACGACCTTCACAACAGACAATAACCTGCTTAGCCAAACTTGGAATATCAGGGCCGAACATTGGATGAAACCCTACCACTGGGCCACTGTGTACTTCTAGCATAGCGCTAAGAGGTCGACTCTTCACAGAGGTTAAATCACACAAAATACAATTTTCAGGCAAATTTTTCAATCTAAGAATGGTTGCTTCTGTCAAATCAATAGGTACTGAAATCACCACCATGCCAACATCAGCTAAAATCTCATCAGCACGATCCCAGTCATTCCGCCCTAAGATTCTTACTTCATAACCTGATAGTGAGAACATACGAGCAAATAAACCACCCAACTGTCCATGACCACCAACAATAACAATAGGCTTGAGCGTAGGTTTTAGACACTTAAATCCGGAGTCATTTTCACTGCTGTAAGACTCTCGCATAGTGCGGCGGAGAATGTCTTCAATCAGAGCACCGGGAACGCCCTTACTCTCGGCCTCTTCACGCCGAGAAGCCAGCATTGTAGCTTCACGCTCAGGAACATAAATAGGGAGGCCATATTTACTTTTAACCTCACCCACTTTTTCAACTAAAGCCAGACGTCGAGCTAATAGCTCAACCATCTGCTTGTCTACATCATCAATTTCGACTCTTAACTCGTCCAGCTCCGCTGACATTAATCTATCCTTTCAAACGATCTTCTAAAAATGGCACCAGCTCTTTGTGCGTATGACGTAATAATGCCTCAGTTACTGACCAGTTAATACAAGCATCGGTGATCGAAACACCGTACTCCATCTCCTTTATAGGCAGATCAGTCGACTGATTACCTTCATTTAGGTGGCTCTCAATCATTAAACCAATAATAGAGCGGTTACCTTCTCTGATCTGATGGATCACATCCTTTGCGACTAAAGGTTGCTTGCGATAATCTTTGCGTGAATTAGCGTGACTGCAATCTACCATCAATGAGGCATCTAAACCTGATTTAGCCATCTCCTGCTCACACTCAGCCACAGAAACGGAGTCGTAGTTAGTTTGTGGGCCACCACGTAAAATCACGTGACCATCGGGGTTTCCTTGAGTGTTGAGCAATGAAACTTGACCTTCACTATTGATGCCCATGAATTTGTGGCCAGACGCAGCTGCTTGCATTGCATTAATTGCAGTAGAAAGGCTACCGTCAGTTCCATTCTTAAAACCAACAGGTACAGAAAGCCCACTGGCCATCTCACGATGCGTTTGTGATTCAGTGGTTCTTGCGCCAATTGCAGCCCAGCTAAATGTATCACCAATATACTGTGGTGAAATAGGGTCCAACGCTTCTGTCGCTAACGGAATGCCCATCTCAGAGAGCTGAACTAACAACTCCCTAGCAATATGCAAACCGCCTTCAACATCGAAGGACCCATCTAAATGAGGGTCGTTGATCAGGCCCTTCCATCCAACAGTCGTTCTTGGTTTTTCAAAATAGACGCGCATAACCATATATATCTGATCACTCAACTGCTCAGATAATACTTTAAATTTCTTTGCGTATTCAAGAGCTGCATCCAGATCATGGATTGAGCATGGGCCGCAAACCACCAACAGACGATGATCTTTTTTATGAATAATATTTGAGATTGTTTCACGAGAGGTTTGAATAAATCGACGTGCATTATCACTTAATGGTAGCTTCTCTTTTAGTTGATTTGGCGTGATTAACACTTGCTCGTTACTAATGTGTATATTACTTAATGAACTTTTTTTCATCTCAAACACCCTGTAAACTTATAATTACAAACATACTATTTCATGATTACGAAACGCTAAGATAACAAGATATCAAGTTCTATCACCATTGCAAGGTGTAAATAAATAAAAACAGATGTGTAACGATTACTTTACTAATGATGCTGTTAATGACCAGCATCACCTAGATTATAATCACTCCAACCACGATGCCATTCCATACGAAACTGTTGCGAATCCTCTGTGTTTTGACATACACCGTTATAACTCTGACCTGATAGACCGATCTGATAAGCATAATTAGGATTACAATATTCTGTAATGCCGTTTAGGTAGCCCTCTTCATAGGAAGAGTAATCAACCGACTGGGATGACTCTTCACCCCAGTCACTTAGTCGACTTGGTGTTCTCTGATTTAATCCTTTGTTACCATCTCGAAATCCAAGCTCTTGCCAACGCCCTTGTTTAGCCAGATCACTGATACCACTGCTGCATCCGACTAAGCTAGATATAAACAAGACCAATAAGAATTTATTCATTTTAATTCCCCCCACATATGAAAAAAGGTGTGCTGAAAACAGCACACCTTTTATAGCACTTTTGACAATCGTCTCGTGTGCGTTACTTCTTAGTAAGTTTCTCTCTGATACGAGCTGACTTACCAGAACGCTCACGTAGGTAGTACAACTTGGCACGACGTACTGCACCACGACGCTTGACAGTGATGCTGTCAATGATAGGCGAGTGAGTTTGGAAAGAACGCTCAACACCTTCACCGTTCGAGATCTTACGAACTGTGAATGCAGAGTGAAGTCCACGATTACGAATAGCGATTATAACGCCTTCGAATGCCTGTGTACGCTCACGCTCACCTTCTTTTACTTTAACCTGAACTACTACAGTATCACCTGGAGCAAATTTAGGTATGTCTTGTCTTAGCTGCTCTTCTTCAAGAGCCTTAATGATGTTGCTCATCTTAATAATATCCTAGAATAAACTGATACTAATTTCTTAACTATTACATTGCTTGTGTTCACAAATGAACCGAGCAAGTAATAATTCCTGTTCGTCAGTCAGAGCTAGATTTTCCAAGAGCTCTGGTCTTCTTAACCAAGTTCGGCCTAGCGACTGTTGTAGTCGCCATAGACGAATATCCTGATGATTTCCGGACTTCAGCACCTTGGGTACTTCAATACCGTCTAACTCTTCAGGACGGGTGTAATGCGGACAATCTAATAGGCCATTTGCAAAAGAATCCTCTTCTGCTGACGCAAAATCTCCTAATACACCAGGAATAAACCTAGCAACAGAATCAATTAACGTCATGGCGGGTAGTTCACCACCTGTAAGCACAAAATCTCCAATTGACCATTCTTCATCAACTTCAGATTGTATTATGCGCTCATCGATACCCTCATAGCGGCCACAAATAAGCAATAAATTGTCATTTGTTGCCAACTCCTCAACACCAGCTTGATCCAGCTTACGACCTTGAGGTGAAAGGTATATTACTTTCGTCTTTCCCGGGGCAGACTGCTTAGCTGTCTTAATGGCATCGCGCAAAGGCTGTACCATCATCAGCATACCAGGGCCGCCACCGTAAGGTCTGTCATCGACAGTACGATGTTTGTCATGAGTGAAATCTCGAGGATTCCATGTTTCTAATGACAACAAACCTTTTTTAACCGCTTGGCTAGTGACCCCAAAATCAGTAACTGCTCGGAACATTTCAGGAAACAGGCTTATTACGCCAACCCACATGTGTTCACTCGCTATACTTAGGGGCTAGAATCCAGGATCCCAGTCAACTTCGATCCGTTGAGCAGTGCGATCAATTGACTTGATTACCTGCCCATCAAGAAACGGGATTAAACGTTCCTTTTTACCAAAAGCATCTTTGAGGTTTGCTTTGACTACCAAAACATCATTGGAGCCCGTTGCCATTAGGTCAACGACCTCGCCAAGACCATAGCCTTGAACGTTGATAACTTGCATTCCAAATAATTCACGCCAGTAGAATTCTTCTTCTGACAATTTTGGTAAAGCACTGGCTGCAACTCCAATTTCAAGATTAGTGTATGTTTGAGCTTCTTCTCGAACATTTAATCCATCAAGTTTGCATACCAAACCTTTGTGGCGTTTCCAGCTCTCAACAGAGACCTCGACCCACTCACCCCGAACATTTGCATGCAAGGGTTTATAATCAAAAATGTTTTCAGCGATATCTGTGTAAGAAATCACTTTCAACCAACCACGAATGCCATAAGAAGCTCCAAACTTACCTACAACAATAATTTCGTCTTGTTTACTCATTGATTCTTTACCTTCAACCGACACTAACTTAAGCCGCTTTTTTTGCGTCTTTAACTAGTTTTGCTACGCGATCAGACAGAGCTGCACCTTCGCCGACCCAATGGTCAACGCGGTCAAGATCTAAACGAAGACCTTCTTCCTGTCCTTTAGCTAGCGGGTTAAAAAAACCTACTTTCTCAATGTAACGACCTGTTGCTTTATAGCGCTGGTCAGCTACAACGATTTGGTAGAATGGACGCTTCTTAGCGCCGTGACGTGCTAAACGAATGGTAACCATATCGTCCTCTTTATTACTTAAATAAAATCGGCCCCGAATTAGTTTACGGGGCCTCGTGCCAAAATAAAGCCTCGGAATTTTACTCTTTCTCCGAGTCAATGCAACTGCTTTAGCTATTTTTTCACCACTATTTCCATAGGAGGGTAAAAAATCAACAACTAACGGCCAGGAAAACCGCCACCCATACCGCCCATACCGCCCATACCGCCCATCATACCTTGCATGTTGCGCATCATTCCTTTCATTCCACCTTTCTGCATTTTTTTCATCATCTTCTGCATTTGGGTGAACTGCTTAAGCATTCTATTAACATCTTGTACTTGAGTGCCCGAACCTGCCGCAATACGTTTCTTACGCGAACCTTTAATCAATTCAGGTCTTTTTCGCTCTTTCAAGGTCATCGAGTTAATGATCGCTTCCATCTGTACAAATGTCTTGTCGCCTACTTGGTCTTTCACGCTATCTGGAATTTTAGACATGCCAGGAAGTTTATCCATCATGCCTGCCATTCCACCCATGTTTTGCATCTGTCCTAACTGCTCACGAAAATCTTCAAGATCAAATCCTTTTTTCTCTTTGAATTTTTTCGCCATCTTGGCGGCTTTCTCATGATCGACATTCTTTTCTAAATCTTCGATCAAAGAGAGAACGTCACCCATACCTAGGATGCGCGACGCTATTCGTTGTGGGTGGAACGCCTCAAGTGCATCGATTTTTTCACCAACACCTAAGAATTTAATTGGTTTGCCTGTTACATGACGCACAGACAGAGCAGCACCACCACGAGCATCACCATCAACCTTAGTTAATATGACCCCCGTTAATGGTAATATTTCACCAAATGCTTTCGCGGTATTGGCTGCATCTTGCCCGGTCATCGCATCGACAACAAACAGCGTTTCAATTGGATTAACCGCTTGATGAAGGTGTTTGATCTCCTCCATCATTTCAACATCTACTGCTAAACGACCAGCGGTATCCACAATCAGAACATCAAAGAACTTTAATTTCGCTTCAGCAATGGCAGCATTCGCGATATCAACTGGTTTTTGATCCGCAGATGATGGAAAAAAGCCAACACCGACATCATCAGCTAACGTTTGCAGCTGCTTTATCGCAGCAGGACGATAGACATCCACTGATACGACCATGACTTTTTTCTTGTCACGTTCAGTCAGTAGCTTTGCTAATTTTGCCACACTGGTTGTTTTACCAGCCCCTTGCAAACCCGCCATTAATATAACGGCTGGAGGCTGACATGAGAGATCCAGTCCTTCATTAGATTCACCCATAACGGCTTCTAATTCAGATTGGACGATCTTAATAAACTCTTGTCCGGGCGTTAAACTTTTTGAGACAGTAACACCAACGGCTTGTTCTTTGACTCGTTTTACAAAGTCTCGCACCACAGGAAGCGCAACATCAGCTTCAAGTAGCGCCATTCTAACTTCGCGTAATGTCTCTTTAATATTATCTTCTGTTAGTCGACCTTTGCCACTGATATTCTTTAGTGTACTGGATAGTCTGTCCGTTAAATTATCAAACATCTTGTTCGCCTTTAGTGCGATATTTAATGCGATTATAGCGCATTAAAAAAATTAGTTTCAGTATCAATCTCATCTACTGATAGCGACTCACTTCAGAGCAAGGTATAATCCTAAAATAATAACTTTCCTTTTTAAGATTAGTGACTCTGTATATGGATATGTCAATCGCGTTAGCCGCTACCCTGTTTTACTTTTTAGCATTAAGTTGTGTAGTTCCAGGTCTTGCTAGCCCTAACGGAATAAAAACTAAATCTGTTTTTATTTTTGCAGCTTTGGCTATTTCTCTGCATGCCATTTTACTGCAAGGTCTCATTCTAAATGGAAATGGACAAAATCTTAGCATCTTAAATGTGGCACTACTTATCAGCTTTATTATCTCACTAGTCATGAGCATTGCAATGCTCAAGGTGAGAGTCTGGTTTTTATTACCCGTTATATACAGTTTTTCTGCCATAAACCTATTAGCGGCTACGTTCTTACCTGGAACCTTCATCACACATTTAGAATCGCAGATATCACTGCTTTTCCACATTTCTATGGCACTTTTTGCCTATGCTACGCTCACCATTGCGACTCTCTACTCCATTCAGCTCTCTTGGTTAGACCACAAATTAAAGAGTAAAAAGTCGTTAACCATAAATCCTAATCTTCCACCATTAATGATGGTAGAAAGGCAGTCTTTCAATATAGTATTAGTCGGTAATATCTTGCTCACATTGACCTTAGCCACTGGTTTGTTCTTTGTACAAGACATGATTGAACAAGGCAAAGCACACAAAGCGGTTTTTTCATTCCTTGCTTGGATTGTGTTTACGGTTCTAATTTGGGGACATCATTACAAAGGTTGGAGAGGAAAGAAAACACTTTGGTTCTGTTTAACGGGATCGACACTAATGACTCTGGCGTATTTTGGTAGTCGTTTTGTGCAAGAGGTCATTTTACAATAGTCTCTGTTTTGTGACGCTCTCTTTATAAAATATTTGCACTCACCGGCAAATTAGTAGTTAATAACTTCATATATCTAAAAAAGGAAAAGTAATTGGACGACATCTCTATAGGTGCCCTCTTTAGCACACTTGTTGTGCTTATCATCATCTCAGCCTACTTCTCAAGTTCAGAAACAGCAATGATGTCTCTTAATCGTTATCGATTAAAACATCTCGCCAATAATGGGCACAAAGGAGCACAACGGGTAGAGCGCCTATTAGCCAGACCCGATCGCTTAATCGGTTTAATACTTATTGGCAATAATCTAGTCAATATTATGGCTTCTGCTATTGCAACCATCATCGGGATGCGCCTCTACGGTGATGTTGGTGTTGCTATTGCCACCGGGGTTCTCACTTTAGTGATTCTTGTTTTTGCAGAAGTAACACCAAAAACATTAGCCGCAATGCACCCTGAGAAAGTCTCTTTTATCAGCAGTCACCTTTTAAAAGTGTTAATGAAACTACTCTCCCCTTTGGTGCTGTTAGTAAACCTCATCACTAATGGGTTTTTGCGTATTCTAGGGTTAAAGAACAGTGATACCAATAATGATCATTTGAGCTCTGCGGAACTTAGAACTGTCGTAGACGAAGCAGGCGCACTAATTCCCCGTCAACACCAAGATATGTTGATCTCTATCTTAGATTTAGAACATGTCACCGTAAATGATATTATGATCCCTCGTAATGAAATCTCCGGTATTGATGTTAATGATGATTGGAAATCTATTGTAAGGCAGTTAACCCACTCTCCTCATGGGCGGTTGGTTTTCTATCGAGATCAAATAGACGAAGTTGTTGGTATGTTACGCCTTCGTGAAGCGTACCGTTTGATGTTAGAGAAAAATGAGTTCACCAAAAAGACGCTGTTAAAAGCGGCGGATGAGGTCTATTTCATTCCAGAAAACACTCCGTTGAATATTCAACTTTTAAAGTTTCAAAGAAACAATGAACGCATTGGTCTAGTGGTTGATGAATATGGCGACATTCAAGGCTTGATCACCTTAGAAGATATTCTAGAAGAGATAGTTGGTGAATTTACCACGTCAATTGCGCCGACTCTAGCAGAAGAGATAACCGCCCAAGCTGATGGCAGTTACATCATTGAAGGCAGTGCTAATATCAGAGACCTCAACAAGCGTTTAAAATGGACGCTACCAACCGATGGCCCGAGAACTCTTAATGGTTTAATATTGGAACACTTAGAAGATATTCCAGAAAGTAATATAACCATTAATCTTGAGCAGCATCAGATGGAGATCATTAATGTATCAGAGAATAAGATAACTCAAGTTAAGGTTTATCCACCAGCGAAGTAACCGCTGATTTTAAGAAAAAAAAGAGCCGCTGGCTCTTTTTTACATTGTTGATTAGCAAGTGCGTTGACCTACACGACTACTCTATTTTAAGCTCTTTTAACATAGATTCAGGCAGCGCTAATTCATCATTTTGGTTGACTCGAACCCCAGCATCAATAATATGTTGAGAAATCGCTTTTGCCTCATCTAAAGAGTGCATCGCGTAAGTACCGCACTGATACTCATTGAGTTCAGGGATCTTATTTTGAGATTCAACCTTTAACACATCTGCCATCGCCGCTAACCAAGAGTCAGCTACCGTCTGCTCGGATGGTGTTCCAATTAGGCTCATGTAAAAACCGGTACGACACCCCATTGGAGAAATATCGATAATCTCGACTTTTGAACCGTTTAAATGATTACGCATAAAACCAGCGTACAGGTGCTCTAATGTATGAATCCCTTTTTCACTTAAAATCTCTTTATTAGGGGCACAAAAACGCAAATCGAACACGGTGATAGTGTCGCCTTTTGGTGTTTGCATTTTTTTTGCTACGCGTACAGCAGGTGCTTCCATGCGAGTATGATCGACAGTAAAGCTATCTAATAACGGCATTCCATTTACTCCATATACTAAAGACTCTTTAGTTATAACTTTAATGGAGATTTATTCAACTATTATTGTTTAACTAAAAGAACCAACTGCGGCCATTTTCCAACTCCGATCGACACTGTTTAAGCTGCCAACCATAATCCTTAGCTTGTTGTTCTACTTTCCTTGCCACCTTCAGCAATTGTGGCTTTTTATTGTACGACTTACGTTTAAATCCACCTTGCCCCTCGTGGTATGCTAAATATTGATTATAGGGATCCCATTTGGAAACACCCAGCCTCTTCTGCGTTTTATCGGTATACCAACCAACAAACATAATGGCGTCACCAAAATTATTTCTCGACCCCCCATTACCCGTGCCATCTAAATACTCTCCCCATACAGGGTCTTGAGCTTGCGCATAACCATAAGCAGTACTGACTCGTCCCCAAGGTATGAAGCCTAACAGGTGGTCTCGTGGCGGCTTAGCGTCGTTAATGAAGCTACTCTCTTGCTTAATAAACGCCATTGCCACATTAATAGGCGTGCCATAGACCTCCTCCATCTCCCTTGCATCATCATACCAACTGGGCTTTTCTTCAAAAATTGCACATAAGTTACTTTGATTTCTCGGTGGAGAGGTCGCACAGCCTTGAAGCAGTAAAAGGGTAGGAAAAGTAAGGAGAAGTGAGGAGACGCGATATTTGTTCATATTTGTACACACGTTAACATAATGAAAGCGCGCTTAAATGGATAAGCGCGCGACTTAGGTTTATGACAGGTAGGAAAAGTAGTCAGTCAGAAACTCATCAAATGAGAGAACATCTGCTTTCTCAATCTCTGATTGAGCTTGATTAGAGCGTTTGGACTCCTCTTTCATTAACGTTTCAGAGTAGACCTTATATTGATGATCTAGATGTTGTTGACGATATTTTGCAGCCAGTTCACAACCTTTCGAACCGATCCCTCCCCCTGCAATCGTCTCTTTTAGTAACTGCCCTGAAATCGTTAGCTCTGGGTCTTCAATGCTTTTTGCTAGTGTTTGGCATGTCAATTGATACGCTTCACCGCCAACCGCAGCATCCATGACCACTGCCACCTGTTTAAGCTCAGAGAAAACCCTCTCAGCCCACGCTTTTTGAGTTAAGCGTTCACCACGACAGCCTATCTGTAACTCTAGACCCGGTTTTCGACCCTCTAGAATGATTTTATTCCAGTTATCACGCCAACACTCCAGCTCAGCGTCATCCATTAAGTCAGAGTCTGTTAATGTCCCCCAAATTAAAAAGAGATCCAAAAATCTCACTTGATCTTCAGTGATGCCAATAGCACTGTACGGGTTTACGTCTAACGAGCGAACTTCAATATACTCAATACCAGCTCGACCAAGTGCTTCTGATGGTTTCTCACCATTACGAGCCACTCTTTTTGGTCTAATTGGTGAATAGAGTTCATTCTCTATCTGCAGTACATTGCTGTTTAGTTGAACATGCTCACCTTCAAACTTACTGCTCGATGAGGCTTTATTTAATAGTGAGAACTCTTCTGAAGGCGTGTTTATCGCTTTATTTAAACCCGTCAAATATTCATCTAAATTGTTATAACCAATGTTCAAACTACTTTGTGCGTTATTGGTATAACCTAAGTCACTCATGCGTAACGACGTTGAATAAGGAAGGTAGAGGCTGCCACCCACTTTCTCAAACGGCAATGTAGAATCACTATCTTTAACAAATGAACCACAAAGAGCGGGGGACGCACCGAAGAAATAAGGAATCAACCAACCAAAACGGTAATAATTTCGAATCAGACCAAAGTACGCATCCGTTTGTGCCGCTTCACGCTCAGAAGTCGATTGATCATTGAATAATTGCTGCCAGAAACTGTCAGGAAAAGAGAAGTTGAAATGCACACCAGAGATGATCTGCATCACACTACCATAACGGTTTTTCAAACCTTGGCGATAGACTGTTTTCATCTTGCCAACATTCGAGCTACCATAATCAGCGAGCTGAATATCATTTTCTTCACCGACAAAACATGGCATCGAAAGAGGCCATAGCTTTTCATCACCCATTTGAGTCAGCGTAAAGTGATGAATATCCTCCAACTGGTTAATCAGAGTAGGGACATCGTTTGAAACTGGTGTAATGAACTCCAACAGAGATTCGGCAAAATCGGTGGTTATCCACTTATTTGTTAACGCAGAGCCAACCCCTTTTGGGTGAGGTTTATCAGATAACTGACCATCAGATGTAAAACGTAGAGCTTCCCTCTCTACTCCTCGGCCTATCTGTTGTAAGGCTTCAGGGTTCTCAGCTATAAGCTGTAATCGTTTAGTGAATTCAGTCACATCGACTCTCATGTTTTGTTGAAATTTTTATCATCATAATACTAAAAAATAAAACAACAACCAGAAACTGATTGTTGTTTTATCTAAATCCCGTTAACGCTTTGCTAACATCGACTATTTATCAACATTCAGTAGGTGAATATCAATGCCTAATGATTCTAACTGGGGCTTGATTGTTTTCACATCTCCTACCACAATAATCTGATAGTTCGACGGTTCAAACCACTTTGTTGATAACCCATCAATCTCCTGTTTAGAAATAGTGGCAACAATGTTATTTCTCTGTTCAATAAAATCTTTATCTAACGAGTAGGTCATCATTTTACTTAATAACCCTGCTTTTTGGCCTGGCGTTTCGTAGTTTAATGCTTCTTGCTGACCAACAGCCAACCGCATGAAAGCTAACTCTTGATCTGTAATACCCTGTTTGGAGTAATCCGCTAACTCTTTCAGAAATTCAGTGACAGAAGCGCCTGTAACATCCGCCCTAACTTGCGCATAAAACACCACGCTGCCTAGCTCTTTGGTTCCAGAAAGGTAACCTCCAGCTCCGTAGGTATACCCTTTGTCCTCACGTAAATTTTGATTGATACGGCTATTAAAATTCCCTGCTAAATTAAAATTAGCCAATTTTGTTTGAAACAGCTCTCCTGTCGCATCAAATCGCATTCCCTGCCGTACTAGGCGAATAACACTTTGAGGTGCATTGGGTTTATCGACAAGGTAAATGGCTTGAGACTTAAGTGTCGGGAGGCGTTGCGGCGCGAACATTTCAGGCTCACTCCCCTCCCAGTTTTGCAAAAATGTTAATTTAGTTTTCAGCGGTGACGCTTCAATATCACCCACTACGACAACATTGGTACCTTTAGGTGAGTAGTGTTGCTGATAAAATTGCTTCACATCCTCTAAAGTAATGCCTTGTAAAGAGACCATCGTTCCATCTGAAGATCGAGCAAAACTCGAACCGGCAAACAGCACTTGTCTGGTCGCTTGAGAAGCTAACCAGGCTGGTTTTTGTTGTTCGTAGATTAATCCCTCAATGGACTGTTTTTTAAGTCTTTCGAAGTCTGTTTCTTTCATTGCAGGTTTAAAGAGCATCTCTTCGACAATAGCCAGAGTTGCATCAATATTTTTGGTCAATGAGGCAATAGAGATGGTTGTGCTGTATAAGCCCGAACCAAAACTTACCGAGCTGCCTAAAGTGCCTAACTCTTTCTCTAGCTGCTCCACGCTGTGTAGCCGTGTATCCTCTTGCATCAGAGCCGCGGTAAGATCGGCCAGCCCCTCTTTACCCTCTGGCACATAACGATTGCCAGCAGGAAGGACAATCTTCATCTCAATGGTCGGGGTTTCTGATGCTACAGTACCCAATATTTTGATGCCATTTTTCAATGTACTGCGATACAACGTTGGAGATACAGGTTCTACTGGCAGTGATGGTTGCGGCATGATGGCGCGATCAAATTCATCTTCGCCTTTACGGACTTGCAATTCATCATCACTGATCTTTTGATAGTCAGGCAAGACACGTTGTAGTGGAGTGAAATTCACGTGATGCGCTTCAAGGTTACTTTTTCCTTTCGGCACCACACTAAGTACAACACTATTCTGGTCATAGACATAACGTTTAAAAACGTCCATCACATCACCGGGCTCAACAGCACGTAATGCAGCTAACTCGGTTGTTAGTCGGTTTGGATTACCATAAAAGGTCTCATTTGAGGCAAGCTGAGAAACTTTACCTTGCACACTTTGTAAACCAAAAATTGCTCCCGCTTCAGCGCTGCCTTTGATCTCTGTAATATCTTCTAGTGTCACTCCTCGCTTATTAAATGTATTAAGCACTTGTTGTAACTGTTCATAAGTCTCTTTTAAATTTGATTTCTCGCCGGAGTCGGCCATTGCATACACATAAAGAGTACACGCCAGTTCAGCACAATCATGAAAAGCACCCGCATCAACCGCTTTTCCTGTTTTGACTAACTCCTGATATAAAATACTATTTTTTCCTTGGCCTAACGCACTGGCCAACATATCAATCTTAGCTTCGTCTTCAGCACCACGATAAAGGGTTGGATATGCCATCATCACCAGTGGCTGTTGAATGTTATCTTCTAATGTAATAAAACGATCTTCCGTTAATAGCGCAGGTTGTTTTTCTGCATCATCAACTTCAGGACCTCTTGGAATAGAGCCAAAATATTGCTTCACCCACTCTAACGTTTGAGTTAAATCAATATCTCCACCAATCGTAATCACGGCGTTGTTTGGGCCATACCAACGTAAGAAAAATGCTTTCAGATCATTCACATCCACTCGATCCAAATCTTCAACGTAACCGATGGTCTGCCATGAGTATGGGTGGTTTAACGGATAGAGAGCTTGACCAATGCGTTCATACATTAAGCCATACGGACGATTATCGTAGTTTTGTGCTCGCTCATTTTTGACCGTGCTACGCTGAATCTCAAACTTCTTTTGCGAGACAGCATCGATAAGGAACCCCATGCGGTCCGACTCTAACCACAGCATCTTCTCAAGTTCATTTGCAGGCACCGTTTCAAAATAGTTGGTTCGATCTCTATTAGTGGTACCGTTTAACGTACCACCCGCTTCCGTGATCAAACGAAAATGTTCTTGGTCCCCAACATTGTCCGAGCCTTGAAACATCATGTGCTCAAAGAAGTGAGCAAATCCAGACTTACCAATATCTTCACGCGCTGAGCCAACATGATAAGTCACATCTACATGCACCAAAGGATCGGAGTGATCCGGAGATAAAATAACCATTAATCCATTGTCGAGTGTGTACTTACTGTACGGAATCACATTGTCGCCAGAGTCTTGTGTCACACTTTCTATCAGTGTAATGCCTGACTCTTCTGTCAATATTGGAAGATCATTTTTGTTACCAGTACATCCTACTAATGCAATCAGTAGAGAGCTTACAAGCCATTTTTTCATCGGTGTTCCTAAAGAATTTTATTTACGATGAGAGTAAGAATGGAGTAACGAGCTGCTTTGCCCGTTAAAATCATAACCAAACAGATCCAAAAACGCATTCTAAGCCAGCCAGCAGCTAAACAGAGCGGATCACCAATTATCGGTAACCAACTCAATAACAGAGTCCAATAGCCGTGCTTTTTAATCCAGCCTAATGCTCTATGACTCTGTTTTTCAGAAGAAGTTTTATCTGGAAGCAGAAAACCTAAAATATAATTGGTGATGCCTCCTAGTGTATTGCCTATCGTCGCAACAACAATCACTAACCAAATAGCATGTTCATTGAGGTGAAGAGTGGCTAATAGTACAGCCTCAGAACCGCCTGGCAGCAACGTTGAGCTGAGAAAGCTGGTACTAAATAGAATCCACAATGCAGAATCAGCGTTAAACATCGATAACATACGTAATCACTAATCCAATCGGTTCTATTTCATATCTAATACTATTTTTCCGCGAGTATGCCCGGTTTCAATCTGAGCATGTGCCTCTGCAGCTTGATGCATCGGAAAAATCGATTCTATTTCGACCTTAAGCATACCAATACCAATCATGTACAACAGAGCATCTAATAACTCAGTTGATGGCGAAACGAGCATGCCTGTCGCTCTAAAGCCTAGTTTTGTGGCACGTTCACAAATGGTTTCTGCCGTTAATGTTGGAACCGTAACGACTCTGGCTTCATCTTTTAAGCACTTTAATGCATCTAATGCCGCATCACCGCCCACTAAGTCAATCAATACATCAACATCTGACAGCCGTTCAGAAACAGGAGAAAAGTGATAGTTGATAGCGTGTGCACCTAAGCCTGCGATAAAGTCGAGATTATCTTCACCACAGGTGGTATAGACTTCTGCTTTCTTGGCAATAGCAACTTGCACCGCGATATGACCAACACCACCTGCACCAGCGAGGATAAGAACTCTTTCGCCCTCTTCCACATTGGCTTGATTAATAGCTTGAATGGCCGTTTGCCCTGCGAGAGGAATCGCAGCTGCCGCTTCTAATGTGACACTTTCAGGTATTGCGCTCAATTGAGCTTCATTGACCGTAATGTACTGGCTATAACCACCACCTTCAAGTGGAAAACCTATAAAACCAGCCACTTGTTGTCCGATTGGGAATCTTTCGCTATTAGCACCACACTGAATTACTTCTCCAGCGATGTCATAACCAAGTGTCCATGGCAGGTTATCTTTATTCTGTGCAGCAGCCCAGCCAAGACCTGCTCGAGTTTTTACATCAATCGGATTCACTCCAGAGAATGCAACTCGAATTAGCACTTCATTAGCAGCAGGCTCTGGAATGGGCTTACTCTGGATCTCGAGTACTGATGTATCCCCAAATTTCGAAATAACTATATGTTTATTCTCGGACATAATGATCACTCTACTGTAAGTTATCGTTCTACCATACCTAAAATAATAGCAAAAAGAAAAGGAGCTATTCAGCTCCTTTAACATATTGATAAGTTAAACGCTCTTATTTAACCAACTAGCGCAAGCAAAACACCCGCTGCAACGGCAGAACCAAGAACACCAGCAACGTTGGGCCCCATCGCATGCATCAATAAGAAGTTATGTGGATTAGCCTCCAGCCCTACTTTATTGACCACGCGCGCAGCCATTGGAACGGCTGAAACACCGGCAGCGCCAATCAATGGATTAATATCCTCTTCTGAATATTTATTGAGTACTTTAGCCATAATCAGACCACCGGCTGTGCCGATTGAAAAAGCCAGAGCACCTAAGGCTAATATGCCTAATGTTTCAACATTCAAAAATTTATCAGCTTGCAGTTTTGAACCCACGCCTAAACCTAAGAAGATAGTGACCACATTGATTAATTCGTTTTGCGCCGTTTTAGATAAACGATCAACCACACCTGACTCTTTCATCAAGTTACCCAAACAGAACATCCCAATTAAAGGTGTTGCTGAAGGTAGGAATAAGATCGTCATTAATAGTACTGCTAATGGAAAAAATATCTTTTCCGCTTTACCAACATGGCGCAGCTGAGCCATTTTAATCTGGCGCTCCTCTGGCGTAGTCAGTGCTTTCATAATTGGCGGCTGAATAATCGGAACCAGTGCCATATAACTATAAGCAGCGACAGCGATAGCACCTAAAAGATCCGGAGACAACTTACTGGCTAAAAATATAGCCGTAGGTCCATCCGCGCCACCAATAATGGCAATGGATGAAGCATCCGCCAAACTAAACTCCATGCCAGGAACTAAGTTTAACGCTATCGCACCAAACAGAGTGGCAAAGATACCTAATTGGGCAGCAGCACCTAACCAAAGTGTCTTAGGATTCGCAATCAAAGCACCAAAATCGGTCATTGCTCCAACCCCCATAAAAATCAAAAGAGGGAAAACACCCGTTTCAATTCCTATGTGATAGATATAATAGAGCAGACCACCTGGTTCAGTGAACCCCGCATTGGGAATATTGGCCAAAATAGCACCAAAACCAATAGGCAGCAGTAATAGAGGCTCATAACCTTTTCTAATTGCTAAAAAGAGTAAACCAAAGCCAATCAGCAACATGATAACTTGAGGTAACTCAAAATTAGCAATGCCCGTCTCAGACCAAAGTGTTAATAGACCATCCATGGGTAATATCCTACGCCAACGTTAACAAAGGTAAACCGACAGTGACAGAGTCACCCTCTTTAACATGAAGCTCATGCACGATACCAGCACGTACTGCGCGGATTTCAGTCTCCATCTTCATCGCTTCAAGGATGATAATCACTTCACCCTCTTCCACTTCCATGCCTTCTTTTACTTTCACTTGAAAAATATTACCAGCCAAAGGAGCAAGTACATCTTCAATATTGCCACTTGCTATTGGTGCTGCTACTGCCTGTGTTGCAGCTTTAACAACTGACGAAACACTACCTTGTGGGCCAACCTCCACATCATAGACTTGACCGTCTACTTTAACGCTGTAACTTTCAATACTGCCCGCGGTCGCAGCTACCGGTGCTGTTACCACTTCAGGTTCAATACCTGGTGCCGGTTCAAATGCACTTGGATCATTGCGGTTTTTAAGGAATTTAAGACCAACCTGCGGGAATAACGAATAGGTTAGTACATCTTCAATTGAGTGCTCAGCAAGGGTAATATTGTCCTGCTTTGCTTTTTCGTGTAGTTCTTTCTCAAGTAAATGCAATTCAGATTCAAGCAGATCAGCAGGTCGACACGTTATTGCCTCTGCGCCGTCGAGAACCCGAGCTTGAAGTTCAGCATTAACTTCAGCAGGTGCCGTACCATACTCGCCTTTAAGAACACCTGCAGTCTCTTTAGTAATGGTTTTATAACGCTCCCCCATCAACACATTAATCACTGATTGAGAGCCCACGATTTGTGAGGTCGGAGTGACCAGTGGGATATAACCTAGGTCTTTTCTCACCTTAGGTATTTCAAGTAGCACTTCATCAAGACGATCTGCAGCGCCTTGTTCTTTGAGTTGACTCTCCATGTTCGTTAACATGCCACCAGGTACTTGAGCAATCAAAATACGAGCATCAACGCCTTTAAGTTGACCTTCAAATTTGGCGTATTTTTTCCTTACTTCTCTAAAATAAGCCGCTATGGGTGCAATTGACTCTAACGATAAATTGGTATCCCTTTTGGTGCCTTCAAGCATAGCGATAACGGTTTCAGTCGGTGTATGCCCATAAGTTTGGCTCATTGAAGAGATTGCAGTGTCTAAAATATCCAAACCAGCTTCAACCGCTTTCACCGCTGTGGCAGTTGAAAGACCCGTTGTTGCATGACAATGAAGTGCCAATGGAACATCACACGATGCTTTAATTCTTGAGACTAGCTCTTCAGCCTCATACGGCTTCAATAAACCTGACATATCTTTAATGCAGAGTGAGTGACAGCCAAGATCTTCAAGTCGTTTAGCTAAATCAACCCAAGTATCACTATTGTGGACTGGACTTGTGGTATAGGAGAGGGTGCCTTGAGCGTGTCCGCCGACGTCTATAGTTGCCTTAACTGCAGTTTCAAAATTTCGTACATCGTTCATTGCATCAAATATTCTGAAAACGTCTATGCCGTTGGTGTGTGCACGTTCAATAAACTTAGTGACTACATCATCAGCATAGTGACGATATCCTAGTAAGTTCTGCCCACGCAGTAACATTTGCATTGGTGTCTTTGGCATCGCTTGTTTGAGTGCTCGTAAACGCTCCCAAGGATCCTCGCCAAGATAACGGATACAGGCATCAAATGTTGCCCCGCCCCACGTTTCCAACGACCAGTAGCCCACATTATCTAACTCTGCTGCTATAGGTAGCATATCTTCGGTACGCATACGGGTTGCAAGTAATGATTGGTGGGCATCACGCAGTACGACATCAGTGATAGCTAGTGGTTTTGACATGCTCACAAACTCCTTTTGGTAAGTCTTAAAATAATAATTAGTTTTGTTTGGCGCTTCGATATTGCTGAACGGCTGCCGATATTGCAGCAACAACTTCCGGTTTAACACCGGTCGTGTTAGTTGAAGTAGTACGTTGAATCATGGTTCGCGTTTGAGGTGGTAACTCCTCTGGAACCAGCTTTGATATTAATCGAACAATGTAGATAAGTGTGGTTAGAAACACAAATACCACGGACATACCAGTCACCATGAGTATTGCGGCTTCCCTCATTAAACTCCCTATATCTGTCATCATGCTTCCTTTCTGCTTAAGGTGACAGTTGAACTCATTATATAAATAAAGCAGATTACTTTAGTTCATATAAACCGTTGTGACTAATTAAATTATACACCGCGAAAATAACACACTATTTTCAAATAATCATCATGATTTAGAAAAACAAGCAGTTCGATACGATTTTGTGTCGTATCGTCACTTATTATTAATAATAGGAAACAATTAGATAACATTTCATCAAGTAAATAGGTGTATCTAGCGCTGAGGATGTAGCTATCGGTGGGCAAATCAAAATTTAAACACAAAAAAGCCCAACTCATTGAGTTGGGCTTATCTGTACATAATAATGGTGCGCCAGGAAGGATTCGAACCTCCGACCGCCTGGTTCGTAGCCAAGTACTCTATCCAGCTGAGCTACTAGCGCACAATAATTTTGATTGCTTGTACCGCATATAAAATGCAATACGAGAAAAAATGGTGCGCCAGGGAGGATTCGAACCTCCGACCGCCTGGTTCGTAGCCAGGTACTCTATCCAGCTGAGCTACTAGCGCACAATAAATTCTGATTGTCTGCATCGCATATAAAATGCCATGCGAGTAAAAATGGTGCGCCAGGAAGGATTCGAACCTCCGACCGCCTGGTTCGTAGCCAAGTACTCTATCCAGCTGAGCTACTAGCGCACAATAA
>JAESQY010000195.1 GCA_016764915.1 Aliivibrio sp.
CAATGCGGCTGGCGGTGTGATGAAAGACACCGGCAAGAAATACGGGAGTGGCCTTCCGATCACTCAATTAATGTGGTCGTTTAGGTTGTAACACGGCCATTTGCAAAATGTCGTTACGTTTCTTCTCTCCTCCAGAAAAACCTTCATTAACAGAACGATCCAAAAGGTGTAGCGGCATTTTGAGCAGTTGCGCTTTTTCTTTTAATAGATGTTCAAAATCAAAGCGATCCAACTCTGGTCGTTGTTGATATTGTCGAATACTATTTAATGCGGTTCGTAAAAATAGACGGTTACTGACCCCTGGAATTTCCACTGGATATTGAAAAGCCAAAAAAACACCTTCTCCCGCACGATCATTGGCATCCAGTTCAACCAGGTTTTTATCACGAAACTTAATTGTGCCCTTCGTAACTTCATAGGTATCATTCCCTGCAAGGGTCGAAGATAAGGTACTTTTACCCGACCCATTTGGTCCCATAATGGCGTGTACTTCACCGGGAAGAATGGTTAAATTAATGCCCTTAAGGATTTCATTATCCCCAGTACTAACGTGTAAATCTTTAATCTCTAACATAATGAATTAACCCACACTGTGTTCAAGGCTGATAGAAAGAAGCTTTTGTGCATCCACCGCAAATTCGAGTGGCAATTCAGATAACACATCCTTACAGAATCCATTCACTATCATTGAGATAGCATCATCTTCACTAATACCGCGCTGAACACAATAAAATAACTGATCTTCACCAATACGAGAGGTAGTGGCTTCGTGCTCTATTTGAGCCGTTGGATTGTTAACGTCGACGGTAGGAAAAGTATGAGCACCACACTGATCGCCAATGAGCATAGAATCACATTGAGTAAAATTGCGTGCACCATAAGCCGTAGGCAACACTTTTACTAATCCTCGATAACTGTTTTCACTTTTCCCCGCCGAAATACCTTTAGCGATAATGGTCGATTTGGTATGTCTACCAATGTGAATCATTTTGGTGCCCGTATCTGCTCGCTGTGAACCATTGGTGAGCGCTACCGAGAAAAACTCACCGACAGAATGATCACCTTTTAGAATAACGCTTGGGTATTTCCAAGTAATTGCCGATCCGGTTTCAGATTGCGTCCACGACATTTTGCTGTTTGCACCCTCACAAATCGCACGTTTGGTCACAAAATTCAAAATACCGCCTTCCGAACCCTCTTCACCGGAGAACCAATTTTGCACCGTGGAATATTTCACTTCGGCATCTTGATGAATAATCACTTCCACTACCGCGGCATGAAGCTGATAAGTATCTCGAACTGGCGCTGAACAGCCTTCGATATAACTCACATAGGCGCCTTTATCTGCGATCAAAATCGTACGCTCAAATTGCCCCGTTTTGGCTTGGTTAATGCGAAAATACGTCGACAACTCACGCGGGCAACGCACACCTGGAGGAATATAGATAAACGTACCATCAGAGGCGACTGCAGCATTGAGTGCAGCAAAAAAATTATCTTTAATCGAGACCACAGTGCCTAAATAACGTTGCACTAACTCAGGGTACTGTTGAATCGCATCACTAAACGAACAAAAAATAATGCCCTGCTCTTTCAGTTGTTGATGATAGGTCGTGGCGACCGACACTGAATCAAATATGGCATCGACCGCAATATTAGAACCTTCGTGTACAGGGACGCCTAATTGCTCAAACGCATCGGCCACTTCTTGAGTTAGGAACGCGTTAGTCGCGTCGTTTTTATCTTCAGTGTCACAAGAGCCGCAACTTGGAGCAGAATAGTAACTGTAATCTTGATAATCGAGCGCTGGGTACTCCGCTTTTAACCAATGAGGCTCTTCCATTGTTTGCCACTGTTCAAAAGCGGATAAACGAAACGCTAGCATCCATTCCGGTTCGTTACGACGCGCTGATATAGCGCGAACCACACTTTCATTTATGCCTTTTTCAAGCGTGTCATTCTTGATGTCGGTATAAAAACCTTCTTTGTAGTTTGTTTGGTTTATCGCCTGCTTAATGTCAGCCTGAATGTCGGGTTTACTCATTGGTTAAACTCCAAAACTCTCACCGCAACCACATTCGTTTTTAACGTTAGGATTGTGATAAATAAAAGATTGATTTAATCCCTGACGCACAAAATCAATCTCAGTACCGTCAACCATTGGCATCGCACTTAATGTGACGAAGAAAACACAGCCATTAGACACAAATTTTACATCGTCGATTTGTGGCACCTCAGATTGCTCAATGACATACGCATAACCAGTACAGCCCGATGCCTTAATTGAAAAACGAACGATAATCCCTGACTTTGATAACTCAACAATCCTTTTTGCTGCGCAGGGGGTTGTGGTTACTCCAGACCAACTCTGGTCTTGAATATCAAACTCTTCTACCCCTTTGTTGTCATTCATCATGCCTTATACCTCTTAAGTACTAACCAAGGATTGAATGATAACGATTATCAATAACAATTCAACCATATTAAATATAGGTTTAATAAAAAATTGCATTAACTCATGATAACCACCTCATTTTTACATCATGTAGTGATATTTCCGCTTGCAAACACAACATATAGATCGCAATATGATAATGATTATCATTTGATTTCACTATTAGGGACCGTTATGGACATCATCGTTTACTCAAAAGCCAACTGCGTACAGTGTGAGGCCACGAAAAAGCTTCTCGATACAAAAGGAATTGGTTATCAAGTTATCGACCTAAATCAAGATGAAAAAGCATTGAAAAAAGTGATTGCTCTTGGATACAGAGAGGCGCCAGTTGTCGTGACGAGCACCGTTCATTGGTCTGGTTTTCGCCCCGGAATGATTAACCAGTTATGTCTCAATTAATCTATTTTTCGAGCCAGTCTGGTAACACTCATCGTTTTATCGAAAAGCTCAACTTACCTGCAACTCGCTTACCCATTAAAGAGGAAGGACCCATTCCCCATGTTAAGCAGAAGTTTGTTTTAATCAGTCCGACTTACGCGGATGGATACGGGCGAGGCGCGGTGCCAAAGAGTGTGATTCATCTGTTAAACCATCAAGATAATCGGTCATGTTTACAAGGCGTGATTGCCACTGGTAATCGCAATTTTGGTCAACTTTTTGCTAACGCGGGTGATGTGATAGCAAAGAAATGTCAGGTTCCTGTGCTCTATCGATTTGAGCTCGCGGGAACCAATATCGATGTATTACGAGTTCGTGAAGGGCTCAAACAGTTTTGGTTATCCTTATGACGAAGAATATAGTGACAAATTCAATGCCTAGTCATGCAGGCGTTGCTAACGAACTCGATTATTACGCACTTAACGCCATGTTGAATCTATTGGACTCAGAAGGTCATATTCAGTTTGATGCGGATAAAGAGTCGGTTCGGCAATATTTTTTACAGCACATCCATAAAAATACGCTACATTTCCAAAATTTGCGTCAAAAGATCGATTACCTCACCGTTGAGAATTACTATGAAATAGACGTATTACACCAATATTCATGGCGTTTTATACAGTCTATTTGGCTTGCTGCTTTTGAGTTTGACTATCGATTTGACACCTTTATGGGCGCGTATAAGTTCTACACCTCTTATGCATTGAAAACTCGTGATGGAAAGCAGTATTTAGAGAGCTTTGAAGATCGCATCATAATGACTGCCCTTTTGCTGGCCCAAGGTGATGAGTCGCTCGCGATGGAATTAATGGAAGAGATCATCAGTGGCCGCTTTCAACCTGCAACGCCAACGTTTCTTAATGCCGGAAAATGCAGCCGAGGCGAATTAATCTCCTGCTTTCTACTTCGTATTGAAGACAACATGGAAAGTATTGGACGCGCGATTAACTCATCTCTGCAATTATCACGCAAAGGAGGGGGCGTAGCACTAACACTCTCAAATCTTCGAGAACATGGCGCACCAATTAAAGGCATAGAACACCAATCATCGGGCGTGATACCCGTGATGAAATTGCTTGAAGACAGCTTTTCATACGCTAACCAACTAGGGGCCCGCCAAGGTGCTGGCGCGGTTTATTTACACGCACATCACCCAGATATTCTGAGCTTTCTTGATACAAAACGTGAAAATGCGGACGAAAAAATCAGGATTAAAACCTTAAGCTTAGGTGTGGTTATTCCTGATATCACTTTCGAACTCGCCAAAACCAATGAAGATATGTACCTATTCTCACCTTACGACGTTGAAAGGATTTATGGGCAGCCCTTCTCTGATCTTTCTATCACCGATTTGTATGATGAAATGGTCGCCGACGAACGCATAAAAAAATCGCAGATAAATGCTCGTCAATTCTTCCAAACACTGGCAGAAGTTCAATTTGAGTCTGGCTACCCTTACATCATGTTTGAAGATACGGTCAATAGGTCAAACCCCATTGATGGTCGAATCTCTATGTCTAATTTATGCTCAGAAATTCTACAAATAAATGACGCGTCTACTTATAACGATGATTTAAGCTACAAACATGTAGGTTCCGATATTTCATGCAATCTTGGCTCGCTCAATATCGCCAAAGTTTTGGATGGTCGCAATATCGCTCAATCGGTTGACATTGCAGTTCGTGCTTTAAATTCAGTCTCAGAAATGAGTGCTATCGACAGTGTTCCGTCGGTAAAAAAAGGCAATGATAACAGTCATGCCATCGGCTTAGGTCAAATGAACCTTCATGGATTTCTCGCTCGCGAGCACATTCATTATGGCAGCCCGGAAGCTCTGGATTTTACCAATGTCTACTTCGCTACCGTGCTTTATCACTGCCTAAAAACATCCAATCAATTAGCAATAGAAAAGAAGGCAACATTCACAGGATTTACGCAATCCACGTACGCCAGCGGTCAATTTTTCGATAAATATCTATGCGACGATTTCGTTGCTAAAACGCAACGTATTCAGAACCTTCTGACTAAGTTCGAGTTCATTGAGCCGACAAAAAGAGAGTGGCATACACTGAAACAATCGATAATCGAACATGGTTTGTATAATCGTAATTTGCAGGCGGTTCCTCCGACAGGCTCCATCAGTTACATCAACAACTCAACGGCTTCCATTCACCCTATCAGCTCAAAAATAGAAGTGCGTAAAGAAGGAAAAATTGGCCGTGTTTACTACCCTGCCCCCTATCTGACTAACGATAATCTTGAGTTTTATCGCGATGCTTACGAGGTTGGCGCCACCGCTATTATTGATACTTACGCCATTGCCACTCAACATGTGGACCAAGGGCTCTCTCTCACTCTGTTTTTCCCAGAAACCACCACCACTCGAGACATCAATAAAACTCAAATTTATGCATGGAAAAAAGGCATCAAAACCCTGTATTACATTCGTTTACGTCAAAACGCTTTGGAAGGTACGCAAATTGAAGGTTGCGTTTCTTGTAGCCTATAAGGAAAGTCATCATGAACGATCAAATAACGCACCCGATAGCTCGTGCGATTAACTGGAATCACCTTGAAGATGAAAAAGATCTTGAGATCTGGAATCGACTAACCGTTAACTTTTGGTTACCCGAAAAAATCCCACTCTCCAATGACATTCAAAGCTGGAACCAGTTGAGTGAACAACAGCAGCAGTTAACCATTCGTATATTCACGGGGTTAACACTCCTCGATACCATTCAAAATACAGTGGGTGCACCCGCTCTTATACCCGATGCATTAACGCTTCATGAAGAGGCGGTGCTCACCAACATTGCTTTTATGGAAGCGGTGCATGCGCGCAGTTACTCGTCCGTATTTTCCACTCTATGCACAACGCCACAAATCAACGATGCTTTTCGTTGGTCGGAAGAAAATGTGCATCTACAACGAAAGTCACAGCTGATCTTGCAAGAGTATGCGGCCACAAATGACCCTCTTAAAAAGAAAATTGCTAGCGTATTTTTAGAAAGTTTTATGTTCTATTCTGGGTTTTATTTACCTATGTATTGGTCAAGTCGTGCCAAGTTAACCAATACCGCCGATTTAATTCGTTTGATCATTAGAGACGAAGCAATACACGGTTACTACATTGGTTATAAGTTTCAAGTGAAATATCGAACCCTCTCTGCTGCAGAACAAATAGCATTAAAAGAGTATGCGTTCTCTTTGCTCTTTGAGCTTTATACCGTTGAGTGCGATTACACTGAAGAGCTCTATGGCCCTGTAGGAATGGTTGATGATGTAAAACAATTTTTGCATTACAACGCAAATAAAGCACTCATGAACTTAGGTTTTGAGCCTCTGTTTAGTGATGAAGATTGTCAGGTAAACCCGGTTATTATGTCGGCATTATCGCCGAATACCGACGAAAACCATGATTTTTTCTCAGGCTCTGGTTCGTCTTATTTTATAGGGCAAGCAGTCGCGACTGAAGATCAAGATTGGGATTTTTGAACAGCTACTTGATAATTGTCAAGGGTATCAACTACCACTTTAAATTAAAATGATAATCGTTATCATTTAAGTTTTTACACCAATACAGTTGAGTCACCCAAGGAATTCAAAAAATGGAAGCACAAAACTATACCCCAAACCAAACTGGCATGGGGCTAAAAAGTACGTTGTCTATCGCTGTCTCCGTTGCATTATTGATCTCCAGCACAGCAGTTCAAGCCGAAGCGTTTATTCCCTCTTTAACTGCCCATGGAAAACCAAAACCCTATGAAGTGATGCCGCTTTATGATCTCAATAAAGCGGGCGGTGTTATGCCCTACGTTCAGGAACAGGCGGAGTCAACACTAGGCGCAGTAGACACTGTCGTTAACTCAAAATCGAAAAACATTCGAGTTGGAAGTTCATATAATAGTGCGACAGAGGGTCATGAAACCTTTGCCGATATACGCCAAAAAGGCAGCCTATTTTATGGACGAGCCATTGTGGTTGATGAATCGGCTGGCAACTATAAAGGGGCATCAGGTGAAGAGGTTCGGTTTGGATATGATCGTCAAGCTGCTCAAGTCGTTATAGGTACCACTCCCAGAGCCAGCACCGATATTAAACTGGTGTACGTCCGTGACGTGATTAAAGATAACAAAGTGCCCGTTGCCACTGGCAATAGCTACGCTATCAGCGATGGTAGCGGTAATGTGGTGGTTGCAGATGGTTTCGGTATGGACCCCGTTGATACCGATCGCCAAGTGGCCAAATTGATGTGGGATGAGTCATTTACTCACGATGTTTTCCAAAAAATGCACCTTGAACTATACCGTATAGATTTGGATCGCCTTGCCGACAACTACAGCCTTAGAGATACAGCAACGCCAAAACAGCAATCAGCAAAAATCGACCGCTCCATGAGTGGCTTTAAAGCCGACACCGATCTTAACCTATTCAGTTCACAGCTCAACTTAGCTCTAGACTATACCGCCATTAATCATGAAGCCAAACGCTATGGTGGCCCTGGGACTGCTGGACTAGAAACGGTGTCCGCCTACCTTTATCCTGGCGTTGAGATGGATGAGTTGCTACTTTCAGCCACCTCTGAGTTTGATATCGCGCCACTGCAAACGCTGACGTTAGGTGTGAATTTTAAACACGTTTCTGCTGATGCGACCAAAGCAACACAAACAAACTCCACCAATCCAGGGGCGGGTAACAAAAGTGCCATACAGCTTTATCAAACCTATTATGGTGATGTTGAATTAAAACAGAGCGAAGGACATGCCAGCGGAAAGCTGCAATGGGACTACGATAATCAGTCTGATTTAACCGCTTATGCTTCTATTGCCAACTTCTTCCGCTCGCCTGATACCCAAGAGCGTTACTTTGCGGTTTCCGCCTTTTCGCCAGATCCATCCGTGCCACTAGGCCCAACCGCACGTTCAGTGGGTAATCCAGAAATCGACTGGGAACAGCACCGAAGAGTAGAAGCCGGAGTGGGCAAATCTAGCGAGGCTTGGGTCGACTATGGCCGCACACGTGGACATAGTATGGCGTGGCAGGTTGATGCTACCGCGTATTACGATGATATTAATAACTTTATCACCCGAGATCGCGCCAGAGGACAAACCGCTACGGGTGCCAATGATTATGCTCGTATCTGGCGTAACGTAGATGCCACCATGGCGGGTATTGAAATTGATGCTAAGGCTAACTTAACAAAAAACATCGCTTCTCGTTTGGCACTCAATTTTACTCAAGGTGAAAACACCTCTGAAAATCGAGATTTGTACTACATCGCCCCATTCGAAGCCAACCTCTTCTTTGACTACTTTGACTACTTAAGTACCGGTGGCACATGGAATATAGGGACACAAATCCGTCATGTCGCTAAACAAAACAGTGTGGATGCAGATCCAACAACGGGCAGTGGTTATGACGGAGGTGAAGCAGATGCATTCACTGTAGTTAACCTATACGCAAGTGCTCAACTCAATGATCGCATCGGTCTAAAAGCCGGTGTTAACAACCTCACTGACAAGTCCTATACCGATACAATGGCGAAGTTCCCATTAGAGGGAAACCGAGTTCTGGTAGAAGCACCCGAGCGTAACTTCTACGTCGCGATAACAGCCAACTTTTAAGGGGAAAATAATGAGTACAACAAGACGACAGTTTCTGCGTAATTGCGGCTTAGTAGGTGCAGTTACGGCAGGAAGCAGCATTATTCCGGGCATGGCATTTGCTCAATCAGGCCCTATTCGTAAAGAGTTGACCATGTACGGCCCTCCGGTTGGGCTCTCTGTGCCACTCGCTTATGCTGCCGAAACAAGCTCACTATCGGGCATGGTTGGTAAACTGAATTTTGATACCTATCGCAACCCTGATGTGCTAAGAACCAACTTTGTTACTAACCGCTGGGAACTGGCAGGCACCCCCAGTTACATTGCGGCCAATTTGTATAATAAAGGGCTAAAAGTACGCTTGATGAACATGATGACTTGGGGACTGCTGTACATCATCTCAGCAGATGAAACGGTCTCAACGATAGAAGATTTAAAAGGTCAGGATGTGGTCATGCCATTCAAAGGTGACATGCCGGATCTGGTGTTCCAGCATATCGCCAAAGAGAAAGGCATGATGGTGGATAAAGATTATCGCCTCAATTATGTCAGCTCCCCTTTTGAAGGGTTACAACTTGTGTTATCTGGCCGAGCCAAACACGCCGTACTGCCTGAGCCTGCAGCAACAGCGGCAATATTAAAAGGGTTAAAATCTGCCAAGAAAATCACACGTGTCATTAACTTGCAAGATGAGTGGGGGAAAGTGACTGGAGGCCCTGCCCGTATCCCTCAAGCAGGAATAATGATTGCGGACAGCCTACTTGATGACATGCCGGAGTTGCCAGATCGCCTAAATGCGGCCCTCAAACGTTCGACTGACTGGGCGGTAAATAATCCAACCAGTGCAGGTCGACTTGGTGAAATCTATATGAATTTAAAAGCACCCATCATTGAGCGGTCCATTCCTTTTTGTAACTTGACCTTAGAGAAAGCCAAAGATATTCAATCTGAAATTGAGGCCTTCTATTCGATACTTGCAGAGTCAAACCCAAGCATCATTGGCGGTAAGCTCCCCGATAATGATTTCTACTTAGGCTAGACTTTTCTAAGCTAAATATTGCCAACGTAAGCTTCTCCCCCTTTCTCATAGAGAGGGGGAATATTAAAACAGGAAAAATTATCTAAATGGATTGGCTTAACCGTGTTTTCCACTACCTTTGGAGCGGATTTGGCGCTCTGGCCAGTATTCTGGTCTTTTTTGCATTTTGGGACTATGGAAATCATCTCTACGGTGACTTTATCTTGCCTTCCCCCCAAACATCTATAGCCAGATTATTAGAGCTGTTTGAAACCGGTAAAGCAGGTGAATACCTCTGGATCACCACCTATCGCGCACTGCTTGGTTTTGGATTTGCCATCACTGTTGGCAGTTTACTCGGCACACTTTCTGGCTTATCCATCACCCTATCAATGGCAGTGAGGCCTTTAGTGACCATTCTTATCGGCATACCGCCAATTGCATGGATTGTGCTTGCACTGCTTTGGTTTGGCGCTGATGACAACACCCCTATTTTCACCATCGCGGTGACCACACTACCGATTACTTTTGCAGCGGGGGTTCAGGGGGCAAGAACACTCGATAAGCGACTGACTGAAATGGCGAAAAGTTTTGGTTCATCAAGATGGCTGTTATTCACTGATGTGCAACTTCCTCACATTCTCTCTTACCTATTCCCATCTTGGGTAACCGCACTCGGTACCTGCTGGAAGGTGGTGGTCATGGCTGAATTACTCTCAAGCAATACCGGTGTTGGCGCGGGGTTAGCCACTGCTAGAGTCAACATTGACACCCCAGCAACCATGGCTTGGATTGTCGCAATAGTCACCATGCTGCTCATTGCTGAATACGGCGTACTTGAACCCATTAAACGCAGAATGGAGAGATGGCGTGAAGCAAACTAAATATCTAAAAATATCTCATTTAACCCACTCCTTTGAGCAGAAAAAAGTATTGGACAATATCAACTTGAACCTGCGTCAAGGGCAAGTCATCGCCATTGTCGGTCGTTCAGGCTGTGGGAAGTCTACTCTGTTAAATCTGATAGCGAATCTGATTGAATTAGAGCAAGGTGACATCGTCAATGATTTCTCAACGGCCATTTTATTTCAGGATACGCGTCTGCTGCCTTGGAAAAATGCCCGTGAAAACATCAGTTGGGGTTTAAAAGCCAATGGTGTTAAGCATAAATCACGAAACGACATAGCCCATAAGCTCGCCTATGAGGTGGGATTAAACGAGCAAGACCTAGACAAATATCCCCATGAACTTAGCGGAGGGATGAAACAAAGAGTGGCAATGGCTCGCGCGTTCGCTGTGCGTCCTGAACTGCTTCTTTTGGATGAACCCTTTAGCGCTCTAGATATTGGTTTGAAAGAGGACCTTTACCAGCACCTAATCGCCGAAATAGAACAACGAAATCTCACCGTTCTGTTTATTACTCATGACCTGATGGAAGCGGTTAAACTTGCCGATGAAATTCTGGTACTGAGTGACAATCCTGGACGAGAAGCATACCGCTATCTATCTGACACACCCAGAGAGAGCAGAGATCAAGACTATGTATACAAAACAGCAATGAATTTACTCAACGTAGATGCGGTTAAACTCGCTTTTCAGACAGGAGGACAATATGAATATTTGGGCTAAGATAACCAGCGCCTCTTCCCCTCTATACCTCTGTGGCTATCGGCCATTTTTCTTACTCACTGCGAGTTATTCTGCCTTACTGCTATTGGGCGTGATACTGCAAATCAACATAACGCATACACTTTGGCAGCCACCAACGCCGTTCTGGTTTATTCATGAACTGCTGTTTGGCATTGGGCTTGCCATGTTGGCTGGTTTCTTGTTAACGGCTTTTCCCGCGTGGACTGACTCATTAAGAGTGGATTCAACTCAATTGCAGAGACTGGTTCTTTGCTGGCTTGTGGCAAGAGTCAGCATGGGTTGTGCCGCTCTAATCACGATGTTTCCCGCCATTGTTTTTAACGTACTCTTTTTTGTATTACTGCTCAGCGCCTTAGCACCTGCTGTTCGTGATAAAAAACACCAACGTCATCGCATCTTCTTCTTTCAACTGCTGTTGTATTTTTTCGTCATGCTTTTGGGTTATTGGTTCTGGATGACAGGAGATAAGCAACAAACGTTTGCTATCATGCACACGGGTGTCGGAGTGTTCATTATCCTACTATTAACAATACTGAGTCGCCTATCGATGGTGGTCGTCAATCATGCGCTTTTGAAATATGGAGAAACAACACTAAAGCACCTTGCTAAACCACCAAGGCGTAACTTCGCCATCGGGATCATTCTCTGTTATTTGGCGGCTAACTTGTGGCTTCCACAAAGCTCGATAGCTGGCTGGTTAGCCCTTGCTTGTGCAGCATCTGTTCTCAACATACTGAATGATTGGCATCTAACCAAAGCGTGGCGAGATCTCTACTACCAAATTGGCTACTCCATCTATGTACTGATAGCTGCCAGCTTTACACTGATTGGCATTAATAATATTTGGTCGTTATCGATTGTAAATCTAGATGTCACATGGCTGTTTATTGGTCCTATTGGCTTAGCCATTGCGTTAATCATGTTGGTCGTGGGGCAAAAACACAGTGGCCACCAGCTGGAGTATGGTGCAGGAATAAAGTGGCTAATGTTATCCATATGGGTTTTTGCTGTATCTACCCTTTTTACAATATCTAATCTATGGCTACCCCTTATTATTGCCAGTTGCAGTGCAATGCTAAGCGCGATCCTCTATCTTCAGTTGAATTGGAAAACACACTCACGCCCAAGGTGTGATGGAAAATCGGGATAAAAAAAGGGCGCGAAATGCGCCCAGATTCATCATCACTAAACGTTTATTTAGGTTCACGCAAAAGATAGAGCATTAACTTAAGTGGCGTTTTAGCAACGATACTGTGCGGCAGATGAGCATCCATCAGAACCCACGCTCCAGTTTTGAGTTCTTTCACCTCTTTATCGAGTGTAAAAGTACATTCACCGGCCAAAACCTGTGCTATCGCAGGCACAGCAGCCGTGTGCTCACTCATCTCCTCACCATCAGCAAAACCGAAGATAACCCCTCTCAAACGATCACTTTTGTATACCGGACAGCTAGTGATACCCGCTTTAGGAATATCCACCTCTGAGGCCAAATCTTCGTACAAAGTATATTCAAACATGATCGACACGCCTCTTTTTCGCCACTAACGTAATGGCCGACAGATTATCCTTGTGCTTTCGAAATACCTTCCGCATATCGAAAACACGCCTTCTCGCTTCTGGTTTGAGCACAATATTTTTAACTACCTTCAAAAAGCCACCGATGCCCTCATCTGCAATCATGCGTCTTGGTTCAAGTAAGTGCATCGGTGCTATGGCTTCAAACTCTATCTCAAAGCCATTTTCTTCCATCAGCTGTTTCCACTCTGCTGGTGTGATAGGTTTAGCTTGGTGTTGAATGGTTTGAGAAATGTCTTTTTGAACTGCTCGTTTGGTCTCTTCATCAATGCCGTCAGGAGAAATACAAAGCTCATGAATGCCATACCGGCCATCGACGGTCAAAATACGGGCTGCTTCTGCAACAATTTCATTTTTACGCACATCCGATTGCATGGTTAACATTGCTTCACCATAAACGACCGTTGCGACTGAATCGTCTAATCCTGTCTCTTGTGCGTTACCCACTTTGCACGTTTGACTACTTCCATTGAGGTAAGATCGAACAATCTCAGCCGCTTGTTCATTTTGCTCAACAGCAATATAACTCTCAGGTGACTGCTGCAGACACAAACGAGCGGTATAGCCCATTCCCGGAGCGAATTCGACAACCTTATCTTGAGAATTAATATCTAATCCGGTCAACATTTTTTGCGTTAACGCTTTACCTCCCGGACGTAACACCTTTTTCCCCAATTGCGCTAACACCCAATGACCCGGTGTTTTAGACACAGCACGATTCTCATTAGGCATCGCTAATTTTTCAGACATATCTGCTCCTACGCAAACAATGCAACAGGAACAAAAAACATGAGTAGCGCAAGTAAGGTGACCCACCTAAATCCGAAGCTTATTCTGTTCATATTAGTCCTTTATCAATTAGATAAGTTGCATATTTAATAATAATGATTACTATTTGCATCTTAACTCTTTCACTTTGATACAGTGCTTGATTATTGTCAAGCTAAGGACATGAAGTGCCAGCATCCATTATTTCACTTCTCGATGATGATGAAAAAACGCGCCTATTTGCAAAGCGTAAAAAAATTCAGTGTCAAAGCGGACAACAACTGTTTACTCGTGGTGAAAACGCCGAGCACATGTACTTGGTCGATAAAGGGAAAGTTTCCTTATTTCGTTTAATGCCAAATGGCGATGAAAAACTCTTTAAGGTCTTTATGTCTGGAGAATTAATTGCAGAAATGGCGATGTTTATGGAACCCAGAACTTACCCGCTGAGTGCCAAAGCGGATCAAGATACTGAACTATCAGGATTTTATTATAAAGACGTATTAGAGGTATTTACTCACTCAGCACAGACCTCGCTGAAGGTGATGAACTATATGACCAACCATATTCATCATTTGATGAACACGGTTAACATACTGACGCAGGTAAACGCCCAGCAAAGGCTGGTGATGAAGCTGGCGGAAATATATCGTATGCAGCTAAAAAGAGAAGGGAAAGTCTCTCTTCCTGTCACCAAAAGACTACTCGCCACTCAGTTAGGTATGACACCAGAAACGCTTTCCAGAGCGATTAAAAAACTCAAAAGTGACCACTATATTGAAGAGTCAGGCAACCATATTACTCTGATTGATATACCTGCACTGTGTGAATCCGTTGACCTTACACCAGATATTTTCAATCCGTTGAAAGTGATATTACAGCCATAGGTCACTATGATGTTAACAATGTAAATTCCATTTATTCGTTGTAAAAAAAGAGCACACCAAAAGTTTAATACCGCTCAACACGAAAACGGGACAATCAATTTACTGCCCAAAGTCAGCTTGGCAGCGAAGTCCCGCCGATAAAGTACCGGCTTTATTATCCAATGAGATAGTGATGGCGAAGGTATTACTCGCCGCATCGATAATCGGATCGATGATGATAATTTTGCCTTTGTGCTGCTGTGTCGAACCGAGTGTGACAAAGCTGACCGATTCTCCTTTTTTGACCGAACCATAAAGTTCCGCGGGTAATACCACTTCCGCATGAATGGGGTTTAGGCTTACTACGCGAAGAAATGGCGTTTCATCAACAAATTCACCGGGATCTTTAATACGCTCAACCACGACGCCAGATATCGGACTGCGGGTTTCTCTTAGACCTAATCGAACCCTCGCTTCCTTTAACTGATAAGCGGCTAAGCGTAGCTCGGTCAACATCTCATCTTGTTCATTCTCTGAGATAAGCTGTTTCATAAATAAATCAGTATTACGTTCTACTTTTCGAGTTGCAAACTCCAGCCTGGCCTTAACCGTATTCAACGCTGCTGTCTCTAAAGCCGAACGAAGCGTCATAACCACCTGTCCTTTTTTTACATAATCCCCACGCTGAACACGAATATCTTTGATAACACCCTGAACCTCACTACTTAGCTCGACTTCGGAGCTAGGTACTAATAAGCAACTTAATGGGGCTGCGTTAATGGCCAGAGGGAAGTCATCAGCATAACTCATCGTCGCCACGCCTGAAGCCGCAAGCGATAGCAAGGGTAAAGTCCATTTTCGTAGTGTCTTTTTCATCACGATTACACCTTTTGATCTGAGTAAGACAGCGTGTCCTGTTGCTGTTCGTCTTGTTTTAATAACTCTTTTCGAATTCGTTCATGTTGCTTCTCAATTCGTCGCTGGCAATGACGCACAACGTTCAATAATAGCTTATTTTTCATGATCATGGGGATAGGTAGTTGAGAAAAAACACCCCGAACTTTTGACCAGCCTTGGCTCAAGACACTGTCTTCTAAAGAGATGATCAATTCATAACTTCCCCTGTCTCCTTGTCTGGCACTTCGACCTTCAAGTTGTCTATCCACTCGAGAAGAGTCATGTAAGCCAGTGATAATGACGTGCAAACCACCCTGACTTTCAGTCTCAGCATCTAACTTAATATCCGTTCCTCTTCCCGCCATGCTGGTGGCTATGGTTACTTTGTTCTTTTCACCCGCTTGGCTGATAACATCCGCTTCTTGTTGATCCTGACGTGCATTCAACACTTGGTGCTCGATTCCAGATTGAGTCAATTTTAGGCTTAACGTTTCTGACGCTTTTAGAGATTGCGTACCAATAAGGATGGGTCTTACGCTATTTTTCTGTAGCTGACTGATTCGTGACACTACCGCGAGCCACTTCTTATCTTCTGTTGAGTGAACCGCCTCTCCAAGAAGCTTTCGTTGAGAACGTTTATGAGTTGGAACATCCACAACCGGCAAACCATACACGCGCCAGAACTCCGATTTAACTTCATCCGCCGTTCCCGTCATTCCCGCTAGATGGTGATAATATCGAAAGAAATTTTGAAAACTGATACTGGCCAGCGTCTCTCGTGGATTACTTAGCTCGCACCCCTCTTTGATTTCAATCAGTTGATGTAACCCACGCTCCCACGTTCTATCAGGCATTCTTCGGCCAGTATGTTCATCAATGATAATCACCTTGTTCTCTTCAACCAGATAATGTTTATCTTGTTCAAACAGATAACACGCCGTCAATGCCTGTTTAACCAGTTCTAACCGTCTCACTCGACCTCGCCACAGAGTGCCAAATTCAGAGGTGAGTGTCTCGATCTTCTCTTCTCCAATCGGAGTAATATCAATGATTCGTTGTTGCTTTATTAGTTTATAATCTTGCCCTTCAGAAAGTTGCTCCACCAGTGAGTAACCTTGCTGATACATCTGCTCTAGCCCTAGGTGCGGCGTCTCTTCCCCTGAGATAATTAAAGGCGTTGTTGCTTCATCCATACACACGCTATCGGCTTCATCTACCACTGCAAAGTGAAGCCCCCTGAGCATAAGGTTATCTATTTTTCCACTGCGCTCGGAGGGAACCACTCTCATCGCATGCAGCTCTAACGCTTCATTGCAGCCAGTCAGTTGAATACGGTCTTTTAAATAGTCAAACGCCAACTCATTATTGGTGCAATAGACGATATCTCGGCTGTATTGCTCTTTTCTTTCGTCTAACTGCAAGCCTTGGATAACAATACCGACGGACAAACCAAGCCGCTCATAAACGGGAAGCATGGTTTCAGCATCACGCTCAGTTAGATAGTCATTCACGGTAATAACATGGGTTGGAATACCCGCTAAAGCAGCGACGGCAACAGGCAGTGTGGCTGTTAAGGTTTTCCCCTCGCCCGTCTGCATCTGGCCAATATTGCCATGCAAAATTGCCAAACCACCCATAATTTGGCTATCAAAATGCCACATACCCAATTCACGACCCGCCACTTCTCGAATCAAGGCGAATCCATCGATTAATAGTGCAGTTGTTAACCCTTGAGCTTGTAGCTTTGATCTAACCGATGCAACCCTCTCATTAAGTGCCTGATTGCTAAGCTCTCGAAATTCGGAATCTTTTGCTTTAACACGCCATAACAGCGGCTTATAAAACCACACTGACGAGCGAAGCGGACGACTGCTGTACGCGGTCAATGTTCGCCACCAACGTACCATCGTCTTTTGTTGCTCGATGCGCTTTTGTGGCCGTTCAAGCGTCGAACTGGGTAGGCGCTGCGGGCGCCTATACATCAAACTGCCTCAAGAAAACACGTCGAATAGCGCGATACCAGCGATACACAATCGGCTCTGCATCGTGTTCAAATAGGACATGAACACGTTCATCAAAACGATATTGTGGTGCCCCCTCACTGCTAAGTTCTAAACGAAAATAACTGTGGTAACTTTGCAACTCTTCGGCTCTATTCGGGTCGAGAGCGATCATGCCGCCACCGTCTGTGGTTAACACAGAGCTCGGGAGGCTTTTTGTTGATGCTGGAATATGTCGCAACACCTTTGCTTGAAACTCTTGATTTGGCATTGATACGAATTTCAAAGCGACTGCGCGAGTCTGAGTCCTGACACGATCTATGTCATCTTCCGAAATCATCACTGTTAAAGGTAAGCTTTGATAGTCGACAACATAACCAATAATTTCACCTCGATTAAAGTACCGCCCCTCTATACCTTGACGATTTGGTAAGGTAAAAACACCGGTTTCTAAGCTGTACAAAGCCAAAGAGTTCAAGCGCTCTACAACACTTTGATACTCTTGCTCAATAAACTTCAACTCTTGCAGTAAAATATCCGACTCACTTCGACTTGTCACACTCGCTTCATAGCGAACCTTTGCTTCACGAAGTTGTGCCTTTAATACCGACACTTCTGCTTGAACATCAGGTGCATTCATGCGAAGTAAGAGCTGACCAGACTCAACCTGCGTTGACTCTCCTGCTATCACTTCATCAACAAATCCGCTAACTTCGGCTCGAACATAAGACTGTTGCGGCACATACAACACCCCTTGTGCGTAAGTCGAATAAGGGAGCGGAAAGAAGAATAACAACCCGAATAAGGCCCCAACCATTATTGAGGATAGGAGGTAAATTCGCTTCTGTTTTCGGCGCATTAATGGCTCCTTCATAGGTTTAGTAATGACTTTTAATATGGGTAGAACCAAGCTGCTCCAGATTGACCAAAACGCCAATAACACACCAATGACCAAATACTGGCTGGCGACAAAAAGTGAAATCGCCACCATAACAAACAGGCGATAGATATAAGCAGCCGTTGCGTAACCTGACAACCACATCGATTCTGAACGACTGTAAGCATTGGTTCTCGCTTCTGAAATTCGAAACAGGTAACGCTTTACTAGGTAACCCACTTGCGCGTTACCACGAGAGGCGAGATTGGGTATTTCCAAATAATCTGCAAGGACATAATAGGCATCAAAACGAAGCAACGGATTACCGTTAAATAACAGCGTTGAAATACCGCCAATTAACATCACGTTGTAAGCCATCGCTCGCAGTAAGCCTGGCTCAACTAAGGTCCAAACGATCATCGCCAGCGCGGCCATAAATAACTCACCGAGTACGCCAACCGCGCCCACCAGCATTCTATGGCGCTTGTTGCCAAACGAGGATGCCGTAGAAGCATCGACATAAGGGACAGGTATAAAGATTAATAGCATCACTCCCATCTCATGAACTTCGCCTCCCCACCGCTTTACCGCGTAACCGTGACCAAGCTCATGTACCAGCTTTACCATTGGGTAAACGAGGGCCATGATCAGCAGATTTTGAACGCCAAGCACCTGATCTGAAAGGTTCTGCGTTAGCTCATCCCAGTGAATGGCGGCAAGAGTTGTACCCATCATCATGACCGCTAACCAGCACAATGCGCCAAAATAGGAAAACACCAAATTAGCCACCCAACGAGTGGCATTTAAGAAACGTTCAGGATCAAGGATTGGAATGCGAATGCTCAGCGGAGATTTAAGCTGTTGTAGCAGCTTTTTCTGCTCTTCACTCTTTCGACGTCTTTGTAGGAGCTCAATGTTAGGCAGCACATCCGTTTGAATTACATTGGCTTTATTCAATTGACCAACGAGTTGAATCACCTCATCTTGTGTGGGCAGATCATCACCCAAGGAGTCACACGCAATATCCCAAACCTCTTGTAGGCTTCGCTTGCCATCCATTAAGCCAATAACTTGGTACGCTTGTGGGGTAAAGCGTTGGAATTGCCCTGTCATGTGGTCTTGTAAAACAAACCACACTCGATCTCGATAAACATGACGGTGTATATTGGCGTGTTTACGCAGACGAACTTTCAAGTTCGCTACCTTATACCAAGATTGACTAAATAGAGAACTAGACACAGAGGCTACCTATCCCCACCAAGACCAGATCTGTAGTTGTCCCCACTCTCTCAGCTCTCTTGTCCAAATATGGAACCACAAGCGCTCATCAATGGACACCTTCCCTATGCCTTCCATCCCCGACTGTAATTGCTCTGATTTTTCAACCAACTCACCTTCAACGATAAAATAGGTGGTTCCTTCTGCGGCTTCCGTTAGAGGCGTTATCTTGCTAACGGAAAATTCAAATGCTTGCTCAGGTAAAGCAGACAAGTAAAGTCGCCCTTTTTGATCAACGGCGAGATCTGCAATCCGACTCTCTTTCACTTTAAGCTGGATTCGATAACTGTTCAGTGGCGCCACTTCCAGCAGTAACTCCCCTTTTGTTACTGCACTGCCCAACCGCTGACTTAAATCGCCATGAGTAATAACACCGTCATAGGGTGCGGTTAATTGACCTCGTTGAAGTTGGCTGTTGATTAACTCAAGTTGGGCTGTCACCTGCTGCTGCTGGGCGTTGATGATATTAATTTTGGCTCTGTTTCGGACAGCAACGGCTTCTAGGTATTGTCTATTCAGTTTGCCTTGTTCACTTAACCACTTTAGCTTTTCCAAGCGGAGATCTTTGTCATCCATTAACACCAACACATCACCTTGCTGAACATTATCTCCAGCACGGGCTAAAGCATCATTAATGTATCCATCATAAGGCGCAACGACAGCCCGTTGAATCGCACTTTCTATTTGAGCAGGCGCTGATAACTTGTACTCGCTATTCACCGTTGCCAATAGATAAGTGATGGCGAATAACGTGACCACCGCGATCTTTCGCCCCAGATAATTAGGTCCAATAAGACGGCCTAATTGTGTCCCCATCGACTCAACGGTTTTACGTAACCATGACCGGTCATTTTTACGCTTATCTTCCAGCGTCGGAACAACAAGACTGACGATGCTTTGGCAAGTTTCTGCTTGTTGTTGTGACCAAGGTTTATTTGGAAGTGATTCCAACACAATCGCACCATGAATTTCGCCATTAAGATAGATTGGAATCGACATGACAGCAATGCCGCCTTGATCAATGGATAAAGCATCATGAGCAAGAACAATATCGCAACTGTGTCTCTTTTCGCCGCTCTCAGTTTGGCCGGTGGTATCTGTTTGATCCCCTGTAAAACGAATGATTTTCCCTTGATCAATACACTCGTCCATTGTTCTCTCAATAGCTCGAACCAAGTTCATTTTTTTACCAAATTGAGCACTGTGAGATAGGTGTTTAAGCTTGGAGCGTTTATTTTTATATTCACCTAAACTGACTCGGTCACAGTGATACAAAACGGCAAGTTCAGTAACAAGCCTAACCGCTGCAGACGCATAACTCTGCTCGGACAGAACTCGTGCAAGCAGGTCTATTTTCTCTATAGTATGGGTCTGTTCATTTTTTAATTGCTGGCATCGTTGTTGGTATTCGACGACTTCTAGACTGGCTGCGCTCCATTGCAAAACGGTAAGCGCTTGTGTGAGCTCCGCTTGATGTTTTGCTTCCAGTGCAAATGCAGTAAAAGCAATCAGCGTCGAGGTATCATCATACAGAGGATAAAAGAGGCCAAAGAACTCACTACCATTGGCTGATGCGTTGGAGAGCTTAGATACTTGAGGTTGCTCTGCATCAAAGTTTTGCTCCGCGATTTCAGTCAGTGAAGCAAAACTTTCATGATTAGCTTGATAAGAAGCAATGGCTAAAAGCCCACTCTCTACAGGTAGATAAATAACTGCAGAGCGCAGGCCGCCGATGAGGTGTTGATGATTGTCTAACCAAGACTGATAGTAGTCAGTTGTCGAGTTCGTTATTTGCGCTTCATTGCGTCGTTCGGAAAATACCGACTGATTTTCAGCCATACCGAGCTGGTCTGTCATACTTTATATCCCTTTAAAGTTTGCAGTCCTAATAAGTAGTTACTCATTTAAACTTAGTCTTAGGATGCCACTCTATCCAGTTTTACTCAACTCAAAGTTTACTTGCTGAGTGACACCTTATCTCTCTGATTACGCTTGTTTTCGCTTCTTTTCTACTGTGGAATTTCTCGTATGAGTTCCCTTGTCAGCTTTCATTACCATCCAACCACTCAAACCAGCCATGGCCGCTTCAATGTTAATCACTTCTGATTCGCTATTGTCGGCAGTGCTTTCAGTGGCAACAGGTTCTACTGGTTGCTGATGGTTCGCCTCTGGTGATTCAGGGGTACACTCTGCATCATCTTCAGCACACTCTTGCATTTCTTGCTCTACTTTTGGCGCCTCTTCTCCTTGCGGTATCGGCGCTGTTTGAACATCTTGCTCAATGGCTTCTACCAATTCAGAGGCTTGTGCTTCAGGTTCCTCTTGATCTTCATTTGATGCATTTTCGACACCTGCCGCTGTTGGAGCAGTCGGTATAATGAAGTCAGCACCTTCAGCACCACCTGAACCAATGGATTGGAAAGTAGGATTTAGATTAGCAAAGGCTTGCTCTGCATCCAAGCTAAATACCGTTGTGATTGCGGTTCGGCTTCTTGATGCTTGGCCTAAGTTAGATTGAGCGTAAACCTGTTTGGCATAGCCGCCAAATAGCCCCGTTTGCATTCTACGAATAAGGTCTAACTGCCCTTGCGCGAGTGAGATAATAAAGGTGGAGTCTGAATCACCCTCTGTACCACTCTCCACAAAGGTAAAACGGCCATATTCACCAAGCATGACATCTTCGCTAAAGCTTGCGAAGAATAGGTCACTACCAAAGTGCCCTTGCATACGGTCAAGACCCGCACCTGCTAGCAGAGTATCATTGCCCCCGACAAACAGATCAATCGCTTCAAATACAATGGTGTTGTTATTACGAGTGACCTGTGACCCATCACCACCGAGAATATCATCGCCTGCTTGTCCATCTAATCGGTCTGCACCAAAGCCACCAAATACGATATCTCGGTTAGTACCACCTAGAACAATATCGTTACCACCAATGGTCGTATTACCGGTTTTAGCCAACACATAACGTCCAGCAGCATCGCTGTTAATCTGGCCATCATCGCCGATGATAATGGTCTCACCAGAGAGGTTAGTCACTTGATCACTGCCGACTCCAGCAATGGCTTGATCATCTCCCGCACCGAGTGAAATAACATCATTACCACCCGTTGAGTTCGTCGTATCGGTACTAAATACCTCGCGACGAATACCATCAACGAGGTTAATTTGACCGTTATCGCCAATCACCACATCGTTGCCGCTGCCGGTGGTGATTGAATCTCCACCTTGCCCGCCGAGTACTAGATTTACGCCATCTCCAGCGTCAATGACATCCCCTGCACCTTGTGCTAAATCACTGGTTTTCGCCTGAGTAAGAGTGCCTAACCCATCATAAATAAATTGACCATTATCACCGGTGATATGATCATTACCGCCAGCAGTCGTCATCGTGTCACTGCCGTTACCGCCTAAGAGCGTATTGTCGCCTAGACCTAACGTGATGTTATCATCGCCACCTAAGGTTGCATCGGAAGTATTGGCATCGATTAAATGGCCCAGCGCGTTATAGCTTAGATAACCGTTATCTGCGATAACATGAGAATCCCCCGATTCAGAGGTCACGGTATCACTGCCTAATCCAGCAAGAACACGGTCGTTACCTGAACCTAGATGGATTTCATCATCACCATAAGCGTGCTGATCGCCATCTTCGGTTTTCAAGAGCACTGCGCCATTACGTAGGTCTACTTCACCAAAATCACCCAGTACCATGTCGTTACCTTGACCACCTTCTACGTAGTCAGAACCGGCTCCTGCCAAAATGATGTCATTGCCTTCATCACCGTGTATGTTGTCAGCGGCTCCTTGGTTCGTATCTGTGGTGAACACTTGTGATACTTCTGCTGCCACCAACGTTACGATTCCCATATCACCAATCAGCACATCGTTATCTTCAGTCGCAATAGAGGCACCTTCAGGCCCATTGCCACCATAGAGATAATCACTACTCTGGCCACCAAGAATGATATCGTTACCGGCATTACCAAGAACTGTATCCTGACCACCGCTTTCAAACCCTGCGTTGGTTACATCCGTAATATCTGTGCGAGCCGTTGATAGAATACGATTCACATCGCTTGTTTGATTAATCCAACCTTTATCGGCAATAACAATGTCATCACCCAAGCCGGCGTCAATATAATCATTACCTACCAATAGTGAGTCCGACGTATCTAGATTATCAGCTCCACCATTAGCGATATTCACAACAGTAAGAATTTGAGTGGATAGGTCTAGGCGAGTACTAATATCAACATTAAATCCAGCATCACCGTAGATGTGATCATCGCCGCCTAAGCCATAGAGATAATCATTTCCTGAACCACCCGCAATATGATCACCAAAGTTACTGCCTGTAATGGTGTCGTTACCCGCGCCACCATACAAAGTCACAGAACCATTAGCGCCAGAGGCATTAATGGTGTCGTTGCCTGGGTTATTAAACTCACGCGCTTTATCCGTTTTTTCATCTGAAGTTGCGTTGTAGGTCCAGCCATCTTGTGTGGTATCACCAAACAAGATAAGTGCACTGTTTGCGTTACTTCCAGTGACAGTCAGTGTGTCGTCACCTCCGCCGCCGTGTACAGCAGTAATACTGTTTTCCGCCGTATCGGTAATGGTAAGATTATCGTCGTTCTGACCTAATAACAGTTCAACAACTTCGATATCGCCATACTCAATGCCAGCGCCCATACCTAACCCTGTCAGGCTGGTACCACTTAATATGCCCGTCTCTTTTTCGAGGCTTCCATCATTAAAGATATTCAATACGTCGGTTTGTTGGCTCTCATTAATTTCAATATTCTTAACAGGCAGTTCGCTATCGGTTTCATTAGGAAGCATCACAGCGGCACTCAACGCACGCGCTTTGCCTTCTGGAACGCCGCCTTCAACAATCAACTTACCTTTAATGCTGGTGAGTGTATGAGGTTGAAGTGGTGGATTTTGTACCGGTTGACCCTCTTGTGCTTGGTAATCTGGGTTAACTGCCAGTGTGATGGTAATCGGTTGATCCCAATCCGCGGCCGTAAAGGTGACCGTGCCCTCATCCGAGTTAAAACGAGGATCGCCACTCTCAAAGAGTGTCTGTCCATCATTTAGTAGGTTAACCGTCACTGGCGCAGTAGGTTCTTTACTGAGTACTAAAGTGTAATCATCCGTCTGGGTTTCACTCACCAGTGTTGCACCGTCAGTTTGAGACACAATGACCGAACCACTGTCGTTGTCCGTCACTAAGACAACCTGTTTTACCTCGGATACTAGATTGTAAGTAGAGTCGATGAGATCACTGCTGGCTGACAAGGTTACGCCACCTTGATAGAGGTTTTCGATCTCCGCATCATCGGTTGCGGTAACAGTAAAGGTTTGGACCACGTCCCAATTGGTGTGGTCAAAGGTAAACGTCTCATCACTCAACGTAAGCTGTGTGCCACTGCCAGATAACAGTTCAGCAAGAGATACCGTCACCGTTTCGCCTGCATCAGGTTTCATGGATAGACGAACGTCAAACGCTTCGCTCACGCCACCTTCTGTGACTCTATTGCCCTCTTGTGGGATAACGATAATGTCCGCTTGATCATTGTCGTAAACATTAACCGCAACGTTGGCAATATCGAGATTGTCAAAATCTGGATTGTCGCTTTGCACGCTGTGGTTAATCACATAATCACGTTCGCCTTCCATTGCAGTATCGTTAATGGCTTTGACATATATGGTGTTTGATTCCGCCCAATTAACACCCGCTTCATAAGTAACAACCAGTGACTCATGAAAATTCACATTATCCAGTGAGACCAAAATACTGGCCGCTTCACCACTGGTTTTATCTTTGTCGCTACTTGATGCGCGAGCCGCTGAAACAGTGATATAAGCAATGGTCGCAACATTAGGTTCATCGACACTCAGAGAGAGCTCGTAGCTATCCATCATGCCCTCTTCATCAACAAGCAAGTTTTGATTGCTTATCGCAATGGCGCCATTATCTTTGCTCGCCACATTGAGCGATATGCCATTAACAAAAATACCATTGTAGCTGTCGTCATCACTAAATACGCTGTGGTTAATGAAACTGCTGCGTCCTTCTACAGAGTAAGAGACGATAGGTTGTGTCACATCACTGGCAACATTAAATACATCAGCGCCGAGACCACCGATAATGGTGGTTTCGACCTCTTCATTGGTGCTTAGAACGTAGAAGGTATCATCGCCTTCCAGTCCATCAACTTCTGCAAATTCAACGCCGGTATAACCGATATTAAGACCAGCACCAAAGATACCATCCTCAGTGATCATGAAGCTATCGTCGCCCTCAGTACCAAGAACTACGACCTTATCATTACCTGCTCCACCATCTATTTTCAGTGCTGCATTAATGCTGTATTCGATGGTATCTGCGCCTTCACCACCAAACAATTCCACATCAACACTGTTGTTCGTCAGGCCGCTATCTTTGAGTAAAAACGCTCGTACAACAAAATTATCATCGCCATCTTCACCGTAGAGTTTGGTCACGGCTTTGTTTGAGTAGACTTTAATACTGTCGTTACCGTCACCACCGTAAATCACCATTGGCAGGCTGTTACCTTTACTCAAGAAGCCTAATGTTGTCTCTGTGGTTTCGATTTCATCGCCAGCAGTAACCGTGCTTAAATCGGCTTGTCGATCACTACCAAACAGTTGGCCGATTTGGAATGTGTCGTTATCCGCACCGCCATCAAGTGTCACGATAGTGCCGGTATCATCACTGAAGAAGTTATCTTCTCCATCAAGGCCGTTAATCGTTAAACGTGCATTCACGTTGCCATCATAGTTAATACGCTCCACCGTATCACCATAATCACCATCACCGTCGACGTGCATCGCGGCAACAAAGTTAGCTCGGATTAAGAAGGTGTCATCGGTCGCTAGACCGTTAAGGGTTAGTGTATCCGCGCCATTGTTAGCCGCACCTGAGTCCACAACATCGATAATATAATCCGCGTCACTGCCCGTGCGATTAATCACGTATTGATCACTGCCACCTTCACCATCAAGGGTAAAGCTATCAGTACGAGTATGAAGCTGGTTGATAGTGATGGTGTCGTTACCTGCGCCCCCAGCAATATGTACATCACCAAGTATGCTCTGCGCACTCACGGTGATAACGTCATCATCGTCACCCGTATCAATATTGATATTCGCTGCGCTAATAATACCTTCTATATTGATCTCGTCTTGATCGCCATTACCTAGGATCTCAAGTTGATTACCTGCATTAATCGACCCTTGAATATCTACATTAGCGCCCTCAGCATCTGAATTGCCAAGTTCACCATCATCAATCTGAATGTTGATATTGTTATCGGCCTGTAAAACCGCCGAACCGCTTAATGTAAACCCATCTCCAGAGTTGATATTAATGTTCGCTTCACTGCTAAGCACGATACCCGATGCAATCACGATATCGTCATTGGCAGAGTTATCAGCAGAAGTCAGGTTAATATCCCCTTCGGCAGTGATATTTTCGATGATGGTCATCGGGCTCTTAGTCACAATGTTCACACTGCCACCCGCCAATAAACCATTTGGTAAGCCAGAGACCACCCCTCCGATATTCAGAGCTCCGGTATTGGATACATAGGTGCTACCCGTGGTCGATTGACCTTGGATGTTGCCCACTTCCGTGGTGAGTTCATTATCAGAGGTACCAATATCTTGCGCTGCAAACAGATAAGTCATACCTGATACCACATTCGCGCCAGATTGGTTGTCATTAAGGATTCGGCCTGCTGGCGCGGCAATAAAGGCAATCGCCGCTGCGCCAGTGCTGATTTGGTTTAGATAAAGATCACCGCGCATCTCAGTAATGTGCGTATTTTCTGCACTGGTTACCGTGAGGTTATCGCCAGATTGTGAGCCGGTATCTATCTCTAAATCATTGCCGAACTCACCCACCGTGTCGAAGCGCGCGGTAAGCTCAATACTTGCCGCGATAATGTCTGCTATCTCACCCGCAGCGTCAACAACGCCATCTACAATTGCCATGTGAGCCGCGAGCTTCACATCACCTTGTACTGACTCAATATGATCAACCGCCATATTAAGCTCTGTCTCATTCAACGAAATATCATTTAAGGCGCTTGCGGTAATGACACCGCCAATAAGATTGATATCAAGCATGTTAGTCATGCTACCGATAGCGCCGTTATCCGCAGTAAGGACAATATTTTGCGCTCGAATATTCTCATATTCATGATCAAACGTATCAACAATGGAACCATTTGAAGCCAGTAAATCGACTTTGCCACTGCTTGAGTAGATTGTGGCCACATTGATATCAGAGTTGATTTCAGTGATCACAATGTCCTGTTTAGCACGGGCGGTTAACGTCGCACCCGTTTCAAGATCAATGGTGAATCGATTGGCATCAGAACCAATGGATCCGCTGCCTGCTTCAAGAACCAGAGTAGAACCTGCGGTCACCGAAGCTGAACTCCCTGAGCCATCAGATAACGACTGCTTACTCTTAATACGAACATTGTCACCAGAGACAGAATCTATGGTGATGGATTGCTCAGAGCCTAGGTAGACATTATTGGTTGCTGTCGCGTCCAGCACGCCCGCCACCAACACATCGATGTCTTCTCTTTGATCGATAATCACTTTGGTTAGCGTGGCTTCACGATATTCAGACGCGTTGATCGCCGTGTTCGCAACGCCCTCTGACTCTTCAAGATCAAGCACGCCCTGTGCGATACGTTTGATTTGGTAAACCGTCCCATCAACCTCTATTAACCCATCGAGTGCCAATCCAAGATCGACCCAGTTATTGCCCTTAGTATTAACAATGGTGGTTAAACTTGGACTGCTGCTAATTGCGGCAACGTCTAAGGTAACGGCAACCTCTACAGAGAGTGCGGTGGTGGTGAGTGTCATGGTATCGGCCGTTACAGACTGAATCTCGTAGTAACTGCCTTCATCGTTTGCATTAGCACTATCACCAGCAATACGGATTTGCATCCCAGCGACAAAGCCGTCCGCTAACCAACTGCCAGAAGAGCGTACCAATGAATCACCGCTTGCAGATTCATTGACGTCAACCACAACATTTTGCACACGCTCTGCAAGTAAGAAGTAGACATCATTTCGTTCTGCCGCAGCAAGCTGCACTCGCTCTTCGTCGCTATAGTCGCCGTCTAAGTCAATCTCAACACTGCCCGATGCACTACCGATATCATCAGCGCTTACAAGGGTAATATCACCAGCTGCGTCAATGTTGCTCGCCTCGATGGTGGCTTGAGTATTGGTGATCGGTTTCAGTAAGCTGCCACTGATGAGGTTGTTCAGTTCATCCTCAGTCCAGACATGCACGCTGCCCGTGAGTTCTGCTCGTTTCTCCGTTGATAAATCATAGTTGTAGTCACTGTCGTACGCTTCAGAACCATATTCACTGTTTAGTGAGTGGTACTCTGCGTTGCGCTTGTTATTTAACGTAGAGATAGCGTCATCAATAAAGGTCTCTAACTCACTACCCGATTTGCCTTCCTCTTCTCCAATTTGTTGGTAAACCGTTCGGTAGTAGCTCTCTTCGCTATCTGAAATAGTGGCCACTTGTGCCGTATCATAATCGCCATCAAATTGGCCATTACGTATATTCCAATATTCACTGTATTCACGCTCGCGAGCACTGGTAAAAGCGTCAATAACATCATCAATCTTATCTTGAGCAGAGTCACTGCCGCTAATAAGACCCAGGTTCTCCCAAAGGCCATTGCTCAGTTCTTCGTACGTACGCTCATCTCTTGCTGCGGTGGTATTTGCATCAACCAGTGAGCCATAACCGACATGAATAGTGACATCACCAGCACTACTGGTGATCTCTTTCACTAGGAAGTCTCCATCGATTTCGGATAGGTAGACGTCGTTCACTGCCAGAACGGACACTGAATCTTTGGTGGTGCTACCACTATCAATATTCAATGCGTTTGAGCTGGTGCCCACATGGGCTTCAGAGTTGATCGTAATGATACCGCCTCTTACCACACCGTCACTGCCAGATTGAGCTTCAATACCTCCCACCGCTGATAGGTAAACCTTACCGCCGGTATCACGACTAAGATCTAACGACGATGCCGAGGTAATATTGTTAACAACAAGAGGCCCATCGATTTCAACGATATTGATTCGATTGCCGTAGGTTCTCGCCTCAATGGCACCACCAGCGTCATTGGTAAGATTGGTTTTTAATGCAGAGCTGGCGGATTCAATGCTGCCATCTGCATTGGTGAGTGCCGCTCCACCAATTTTAGACGCGGTAAGTTTAATATTTTTACCGCCAACACTGCCCGTTGCGTTAGTGTAGATGCCCGCGTTCGTGGTAATTGTCGTCGTACCGTCAGCGTTACTGATGCTGCCATGAATAATAACGTCACCACCACTGTTCGACACAATGTCTACTGCACCCGCTTCTTTACCGGTAAAGGTAATGTTTACACCATAATCGGCCTTAATCGAGTGCGTCGATTCATCTCGAACTTTACTTTCTTGAACAAATTTAGCGTAATAAGTTTTCTTGCCCCACCAGGTACTCTTCGTCCATTTGCGAACCAGAGATTCCTCTTCAGTCAGCGTGGTATGTGCGGTATCAAAGGTGTATTCATCACTCGATTCGCTCGGTACATATTCAAAATACGCACCCTCACCGCGCAGTGTTGGCGTTCCAACCACTTCAGGTGTACCTGAGAAAGTCACGTCACTAGGATCACTGGCAAAGGCATCAATACCCAACCACGAAGAGGTGCCTTCCGTCGTATACAGACGCTCAAAACTCTCTTGTCCCATGGTCCATGAGTAACGCCATCCAGATTTCGGGGTGTAAGTCATACTGTCTGAACCAGCACTGACAGACTCGCTGCCGCTGTTTTCATAAGTCGTCGTGACAGAGACACCACTCTTATCTTTGTGGTAAGTGGTAACCAGTGCATTTCCACTGCCATCGGCTTGGGCTTTATCACGAATGATCAGTGTGCCTTTACCACGCTGAGAAGCGTCTAATCCTAATATCTTCACATCAAGATCAGTATGGTTGTTCACTGTAATCTCAGCATAGCCGCCAAGTAGCTCAATGTTTGAGTTCGAATTGGTATTCAGAATGTGGCCATTAAGCTCAATGTAACCGCCGCTGACTCGCATATCGCCAACCACAATCTGGTCATTGGTGGCATCATAAAATACCGAGAAATCTTCGCTGCCAGTATCTAGGCGAATCAGGCCTGTTGCGCCTGATGCACGTAAGCTATCAATGGTGTCTTCTAACGCTTCATCGATATCCAGAGTAAAGTTCTCTTTACCACTCTGGATCTTACCGTTGATATTGATGTATACCGCCGTGATAGAAATATTGTCGGCGTAAATACTTGGCCCAGTAATCGAGCGGTCAATCAGATCATCAATATCAGATTGAGACGCCTCATCAATACCGTTATTTCCTAGTTCAGAATTCCATTTCGCATACTCTGAACCATCAACGGAATAAGATGACCCAGGTGGTAAACTGATTACCGTCGAACCACCCGTTGCGACCACTTGAGTTTCAACATCAATATCAGCGTAAATATTAATGTTACCTTTACCGAGAGTCTCCGAATCTCCACTCAAGCTCTTGAGCTCAAACTTACCGGTGCGGTTAGTGATATCACCAACCACACTGATTGACGGCCAAGTTATCACCGCATTGCTATCTGGAAAGCGAAGGGCAAGTTCCGCTTTGGCTAAATCGATATCCACATCATTGATGACGCTGATTAGAGGTTCGTAATCAACATCCGCATCTTGACGCTCACCATTGAGGTAAATGCCACCATTCTCTTGTGGGATAGTAATCGCATTGATCACCAGTGACGCGGTAGTGTGGTTTAAGATATTCACCGAAGCATCTCCCGGTGAAACCACAGAACCAAGCTCTTCATAGTCATCAGAGCGAATGTCGATTCGCCCTGCTTCTGCGTAGATATCATTGATTGTAATGACTGAAGTCTGTACCTGATTTGGAACAAAGACTCCAGGTTTCACCTCTTCAAGAAGACCATCTTCAAGCAGCAGCGCTTGAATTCGAGTCACCTCAGATTTGTAGAATTTCTCAATGTCGGTATCGCTTGCTTTGCCATCATTAAAAATGGATAACTGCTCTTCTGCATACTCTAAGCCTTCGAACAGTTCTGAGCTCAATGTGGCAATAGACTCACTGAAGGTAACACCTTCGGTTTTAGTAAACTGATCAACCGTACCATCATCATTCAAACTGGTGAATTCAATGGACTGGTTACGACGAATACCCGTTTCAAGGGTACCGGAGTTACTCACGGTTCCTGTTGTTCCCGTGACCACATCCCCGCCAAGATCTGCGGTGCCACCGAGAGCCGATGCCCAGTTGACGGTTTTAGTCTGTGCAAACATATCAGCAAAACCAAAACGCTCAGCATGAAGGTTCATCTGGCGAGCAGTTTTAACATGCGCACCCGCTGCTATGGTGATGACATTGGTTTGCGACAAGGTTGCCAATGCGTCAGAATCATCGATAGGGATCAGGCTGGCTGCAAAATTATCAATCAAAGCATGCACTTTATAGTCATCTCGATTGAACTCAGTATCGGTTCCCGCAGAAAGGTTCACATTGCCGTAGGCTGTCAGATCTGCGTTTAAATCGATAAGAATGGTATTAACGGGTGTGATATTGGCTTCCGAATCTGTCACCGTCACTGAAGCAGCACCGATTGAATCTGACTCTACCGAACTCACTACCGTGCCTTGACCTCGAGCGGATATTTGAATGTCACCCTCACTGATGAGTATTGAATCTTCACCAACACGGACTTTTGCTAATAACTGGTCATCCGATATTTTTACCGTTGCCCCGGTTCCTGCTAACGCACCAGCGGCATTAAGAATAACCTTATCCGTAATATCGAGATCGTTGAGTGCATTGAGTGAGATACCTTCGTCATCGTCTGATCCCCACGCCGTTAGAGAGGCGTGGTCACCGACATCAATAGCGGTCTCCATATCAAGAACCGTGCGACTATCAACACCAGCGGCACTGGCTAGACCGACAGCCACAGCTCGAATCTGTCCACCTTGGTTTTTCCAGGCACGGTTGATGGCATCCGCATTGATATCCGCCGCTCGAATGACAAGCGCGTCACTGTCATCCGTACCATCACCTAATTTCACTGTAACGTCAGCGGTAATATCATGGTCAACTTCCGCACCAGACCCCGAAAGTAATCCACCAGAAGCGGCGATGATTTTCGCATCAAATTTAGCGATATGCTCAGCCTTGACATCTAAATCGCCATCGCCGCCAATCTCTCCTAATGTAAGCTCTGTTTCATCGCCTATTGATACTAGAGTCGTGCTGGTTGATTTAGTATCCGCACCAACACCTGCACCAGCTAAGACTCCACCACTACCTGCAACGGCAAAAACATAATTATTCTCAGTCGCTTTGGCCACTAACGTTAAATCATGACCTACATAATCAACGCCATTAAAGGTAACGGTGGTATTAAATTCAGATTCGCTATCGGCAAAAACCACACCTGCCGCCACTAAGCCTGCTGCAATACCGTAGGATTCGCTGCGCTGCGTTGAGTCTGCAAGCGCTTTAATCGAGCCTTCGCCATAAACCGTAATGTCGGAATCCGTAACGCCTGCCCCCACATTACCGGTGACAGAGCTATCAACAAACACACCCGCGCCAGCAAAACCGACACCGAGTGCAACGGAAGTCGCTACGCCTGTAGTCGCTACGTCATCATTTTCAGTTGCGGTTAACGTAAACTCTCCGTCACTGATCAGCGTTGAGTTATGGACATCACTATTTAAGTTAATATCAACCGTGTTACTCACTTCAGAAGCAGCAATAGAGATGGTAAACCCAACTGGAGCAAAGCTAGCAGACAGTGAAGCCGCCCCCGCTGTTGCATCAATCTCTGATTCACTCAACGAGGTAATCGTTATATCGGCTGCCGAAATTTTAGTGCTATCAGTAATGTAGCTATCTACATCAGCATAGATCTCATTATGCACACCAACACCGGCACCTGAGCCGCTGACACCTACCGCACCGCCGGCTACTGCGGCACTGCCTGCACCCACACCTGCGGTAATCGTCATATCAAGTTCAGATTCAACGGTTAACGCATCAGATGCGTATAACTCGCTGTTATCAATGTGGCTATTTACGGTAAGGCGATCGCCACTGCTACCAATTTCATTGTTGGCAATCGCGGCACCAATAGAGACCCCGATACCGCCGCCAGCACCACCAGCACCTGCTGCTGATACCGCAGCAATGGTTGATTGAATGCTTGAGGTGTTACTTGCGAATAGGTCAACTTGGCCAACTTTGTTATTTTCAGCCCCTAACGTACTATTGGCAATATAAGCCGACGTGATGCCAGACACTTTATTGGTTGTTTCTGCGCCCGCGCCACTGATAGCAATACCACCACCTGCACCACCTGCGGCTGAAATAGAGGCCGCGACTGATGTCGCCTTAATGGTGTTATCTGATATCGCTGAAATGCTCACATCACCCGTCGTTACCTGATTGACATCCGTCATGTAACTGTACGTATTAGCATCAACCGTATTGTCCGCCAGTGCCACACCGATTGAGCCAGAGATACCACCACCAGCGCCAAAACCAGCCGCAAGAGCCGCAGCACCCGCTGTTGCGGTAATTTTCGAGGTGTTGTCACTGTCTAAAGAGAGGTTCGCACTATTGATAGACTTACTGATCGCAGAGCTGTTATCAATGTAAGTAGATACTTCGTTGTAAACGTCATTGGTGGTACTGACACCTGCGCCAGCACTTGAAATACCGCCACCTGCGCCGCCAGAAACGGCCATGCTGCCAGCACCTACACCTGAATCAATCGTCATATTGCCTGTGGCCGTTAACGAGAGATCGCCACTGGTTGTAATACCTGAATTCTTCACATACGAGCGAACTGATTGACGGTTACCACTGGTACCTATGGTATTCGAGGCTAACGCTGCACCGATGGCAACTCCAATGCCACCACCCGCGCCGCCAGCTCCTGACAACGCCCTGACCGAAGAATTATCGCCAGGCACACCACGCTTTGAAGAGGTCGCGCGTGCG
>JAESQY010000196.1 GCA_016764915.1 Aliivibrio sp.
AAATATTTCTTTGCTCTATTAACAAACGCACCTACTCCATATTTTGTTTCAGATTGAGCCTTAGGTAATTCTATTGAAATAACTAGTTCATTATTATTTACAAGAGATACTTGCTCATTTGATTCGCTCAAACCGACAACGGAACATCGTTTCATTATTCACCACCAACTGATTCTAGGATTTCAAATACGCTTGTGTAGATTTCATTTATTTTTCCGACCAATGCTATATCCATAATATCCATTCCATTAGAAGTAAGTCTTGAAATAGCGTCACTTGCACACCCTTCAATGTACCCACCCAGTTCACGTAGAGTTTTTTGCAACTGCTCAGGATTCGCTTTCTCCGCTACGATATTGTTGCCGATATCGTTGATAACTCTTTCTGTGACACTTTTACCAATAAAGCAACCTAAACTCGTTTGAATTTGTTCTGGAGTAATTGAGTCCAAATCAGTAATACCTAGTGTTGTGGTCATTTCAATGACAGTTTCTATGTAGGCATTTCTTGTTACTGCATCAGGAATATTACTGGTTGATACATCACAGATTTGATCTGAAACACGAAGTAAGAGTTCATCAGCCGTTTCATTTGGCTTAAGTGACAGATTAAAACTTTTTGCTACTGCTTCGGAGCCTCTCTGAGAAACATCGGTCAAGAATGAAAGTAGGTTTCCTGCAACTTTTGTTGACCGCCCCATTCTTTTTACCGCAGAGCTTTTTCCTCCCGTATTTTTTACATACCGACTAATACTGTTTTTCATAGCTCCAGTACTACCAGTACGGAAATACCTATTCATCTCACTGCGGGGGTACCTAAATCTTTGCCCTGTTTCGGGCTTGATTAAAGGCTTGGGCACATTATCTGGTGCGCCATCATCACCTTGCGGCGGCTTAGGTTCTTCACCGCTACCGTCACCACTATCACCTTGCTGCGGCTTAGGCTCTTCACCGCTACTGTCCCCACCATCACCTTGCTGTGGAAGAGGCTCTCCATCGCCTTGCTGTGGAAGAGGTTCTCCGTCACCACCTCCAAGCCATGTAGGAACAAGAGGGTTTTTACTATTTGGGCCTTTATTTGACGTTGAAGTCCCCATTAATTCCTCCTCTTTAGCTGCTGCTTAGCTGTTAGTGCTAATATTTTATTCTCACATTGCGACCAATCTTTAAGCAGTTCAATCAATTCACGTTTCGCATCCTCGGTCAATTCTGCTCGATCCCAACCTGAAACAGCCCAAGTCCCCATTTTACTCTCTGGAATTTCAGCAATTCCTTTCAGTAGCTTAAGTTGAAGCTCTGTGAAACATTTACATAATAAAATTGCTCCATGGTAATATTCTGGAGTTTTTTCTGTGCTAGACGTGCTTTGAATTTTGGTTAAAAGCAGCTCCATTAATTTTTCAGCATCGTCTGATGAGAGCTGCTCTACTGTGCTCTTCGCTGCTGTCACCACCATTGCTTCACCTGACAGTAGTTTAAATGCTCGTTCCATTAATTCACTGCTTTGTGCTATACCGACAAATTTAATTTTCTCTCGAGTTAAGTAAAAGTAAGGTGACAATTTTACATCTGACAACGTAGGTTCAATTTTTACCCAGTTACTTAACCAGTTATCTTTTTCGATATCAAAAAGTAGATTCTGATTTGGCTCTACAGGTGCATTGGAACTTCCCTCTGTATCGGTAGAACCAACTTCTTCTAAGATTTTAAGTGAATAAGGTTTCCCATCTGGGTTGCTTAAACTGTCGAGTCTTAATATTTCGTAAGCGTTGGGATTAAACCTTTCCAACAGCATTAATTTAATTAAAACATTCTCTTTAATTGCATCTTTATAACCTGCACTTTCCGCCACTAGTATCCTAGTCATAAACGCATTGAGAAATCGTTTTATCTGACGAGGGTTACCTTTTGTTCCCAAGTTCAAAGCTGGTGAAATTTGAGAGACCATGAAGAAAAACTCCTTTTCCTCCTTAGATAGGTTTTTTCCTGTTAAAGTTTCAAACTTGTCAATAGTTATACTTCCCTTTGTCCATGGCTCTTTTAAGATTGAACGAGCATGGTCAAGTACACGATTAAACTTGTCACAATCTTGGCCACAGATACTTTCTGATATCAGCAAAGCTAGATATATAGATGTTTCAGTTTCATTAAGAGCGGGGATTCTGAATGGGATCTGTATGAGTTTTTCTAGGTAGTTTCGCGTGTATGCCATACCACCAACCTCTTCGGAAAGGTTTGGAAAGTGACGGCGAACTGAATACTCAATCATGGTTTCATCGGCAGCAATAATAAATGCTGTGTTTGGCATAAATAAAAATAATTTCATCGCTTCCATCGTAGCGATAGCTGTTTCGGGTAGGCATCGGTCGAGATCATCAACCAAGATTACTAATCGATCTATATCTGCAGCTTTCAGAAGCTTTTTATATTCTTCTCGAAACTCAGTAATTTCAGTAACGACTCGTTTGTTTCCTGGATTTCCAATGCATCTCTTAAGTTCATCTAGCCCTTTCTTTATGTCGTCGGTTTTTAAGTTGTCAGCTTTAGCTGCTAAGACATCTATTGTGCCTAATAAATCTTGGATTGAACTCGGAGTAGGTACACCAGTAAAAGCTGTTACCCCCCAGTTGGCAACGGTTTTTGCTGATTTGAGCCAGTCAACTCGCTTTAAGAAAGATTCAGCCGCTTCTTTGAGTCCTGCGACAGTTGTTCGGCTTTTCACAAGGTCATTAATGATTTGTTGCATTAGAGCAGTTTGAGCATCCTCAATCCCTTGATACAGCCAGCTATTAAACCTTACGCAGACCGTTTTATCGTCGCCTTTATAAGCTCCTTCGATTATCGATAAAACGGTGGACTTGCCCGCTCCCCAGTCACCGTGTATGCCAATAGATACAGGAAGCCTTTGTTGATCACTAAGTAGCTTTACAATTGACTTGCTAATTGATTGATAGTTAAGAAGATCTACATTTGATTCATTATCAGGCCAAAGCACGATGTTATCCTTACTCAAGTTTTTGAGGTTGCGATTTAAAAATTATTGAAAATTATTGGGGTCAGAGTAAACTTTACTTACGCAATCGATTCCCCAAAATCAATTACATATTGAGCTTATGCGTAATCAATTGAGTCAAGTATTATCAAGTCTCTAAGAACCACAGGCCTTTTCTTTTCGTTCAGCAATCTCAGGGTTTTTATCCTGCATAGCCTTCAGGATCAACAAATTGCACTCTTTCTGTTTTAACTCTTGCTCTGTCTTCTTCTCAGGCTCACTTATGTAAGCAATCATGGGCTTGTAGCTAAGAGAAGCATTACAGTACATGTTGGATAGCTTCCTGCCTTTCTGGTTTAAGTTATCCTTGCTTGATAGCTGATTGCAGAGTTCTGTGAACATAGCTTTGGCTTGTTGAGTGCATAGCGAGAATTGAGTGGCGTCTTGCTCTAGATCGCTACAAACGCTGTTTGCTCTGAGCTTCCACATCTGATGTTGGAAGTGAATTGTAGTGTCGTGATAGATTAGACTTTTGGTGGTAACAGTAGTGTTCATCGAATCCAGATAGTGATCCGCTATGTTGTTACTAGCTGCTTGAAGGTATGCAGCGAATAGCTGTGATAGTGGATCCATTA
>JAESQY010000009.1 GCA_016764915.1 Aliivibrio sp.
ACTATTGAGGTGGTGAATGCAATCTCGAAAGCTGTTAAAGCAAAACAAATAGTTGACACAGCTGCAACATCTGCTGCTGTAGGTGGTGAAGCTGCAAAAGCAGGTGCTGTAGTTGCTTCTCAGACAACAATGACTACGGCAATAGTTACCGGACAAGCAACACAAGCCACAGCCGTAACTACATCCTCAATAGCACAAGCAGCCGCATTAAAAATATTAGGAGCCGTTGCCATGGGAGCCAATGCTGAATTAGGTATTAGTGCTGCAATTGCATCTGCTGCCGCTTTGCCATTTCCCGGCAATTTAATTGCTATGGGTACGGCGTTCGGTGTTTCGACTGGATTATTTACTGCCGCCAAAGGAGTTTCGGCTGGCTTGGCTACTCCCTTTGCAGGTGGTGCCATTGTGAGTGGTCCGACTTTGGGTCTGGTTGGTGAGTATCCGGGTGCGCAAAATAACCCGGAGGTGATCGCACCTCTGGATAAACTAAAGAAGTTGATTCCGCCTAATGAAGGTGCAGGTGGCACTGTTCTAATAAAATTTGCAAACGGTAGTCTTGAAGGTTATTTACAGCATCGACAAAATATTAGGAGGACTTATTAGATATGGCTTACGGATTAAAATATTACAGCGAATATTTCGATGATAATGGAAATTTGAGTCGAATCGAAATTAAGCAACGGAACTTTGTTGGTACAGCCAAAGAGGTATATACAACAGGAGACGGATATAGTCTTGAATTCCCGTCGATAGATAAGTTTTATCAGCCTGTTGTTGGTGGTGGTTGTGAGTTGGAGTTTGAATCTCCAAGCGATGGTGAGTTTATAAGTCTGTACGCTGCAGACCCTTTGGAATTCAAATTGCTTGTGAAAAAGGGAGGGCTGCTATTGTGGGATGGTTATTTAAATACTGAAACACACGGTGAAACATATACACGAAAAAAAGACTACCCCGTTGCATTAACGGCCAATAATGGCCTTCGAATTTTGGAACAAATTAAATTTTTAGACGAAAATAAAGATCCTTACTCAGGCACAATAAGCGTATGGAGTGTCGTAAAGAATATAACTGACAGAATAGGTATTGAAATTGAACGTATTAATATCTGCTGCGACCGTTGGCCAGTGGCGTTATCTTCAGTTAGCGAGATCACCCCACTGCACGTTACCTATATTGATCGGGCGAACTATTCCGATGAGAAAGGCGAGGCTTTGAATTGCTTTGAGGTGCTTGAAGCGGTTTTGCTTCCGTTAGGAATTTGCCTTTACAGAGATATGGGTAATCTTTATCTTACTCATTTTACAGAATTCCGAAATGACACAAGGACTTACAAGTCTTATAATTCGTTGTTTTCTTATGTTGAATCGTTTACAATTAATCATCTCCTCGATGTTTCGGCTGGTGATGTTGAGTTTTACGAATCAGATCAAGGAATCACGTTGGTACCTGGTTATAATTCTCAGAAAATAACCTATAAACCCTACTCTTACGAGGAAGTTATTAACCCACTTACACTTGATGATCAGGCTTATTGGATTAATCCTGGCCTTGTTTGGAATGCAGTTGAAGAAGATGATGAGATTCATTATAAGACAAAAAATGGTGATGGTATTACTGGTTGGACTTTTGGTGCTGTGGCTCAAAATGTTGGTTATAAGGAAAAGTTGTCCGACGATGGAGACTTCGTTCTCTCATTGATCAATCAAAACGGTGAGCTTTTGGGTTTTAGAAATGAAATAAACAGCGTTACCATAGGGCAGAATAATAAATTAAAGCTAAAGTTAAAATTCCAATTTCGAATACTGACAAAAGAAACACCATTTTCAAAAACAACACGAACAAATTTCGATCCGGATCTAATACAAGGCTATGTGAAAATAAGAATTGGGAATAAGATATTAGGCCTACGGGCTCCCGGTAGTGATTATGAGGAATGGCTTACTGAAGGTGAAGACCCTGATCACGCCTACTATCTTGGTTATGGGTTAGGGTCTTATATTAGGAGTGATGGTAGTCTTATCAACAAGTGGCACAATATTGAAATAGACATTATTGAAGGATGGCCACAAGGGGCTGTTGATGTTTATTTTCATGGATTCTTTACGGATGGCTACCGATCTGCCAACGATCCTTTAGCATCCGATAACGATAAAATTGAATATCAGTTTAAAGACGTTAAGACACAGGTCTATAAAATAGAAACTGAAACTTTGGGTGATGGATCTACTGTGAATTGGGAGCGACCTCTTGAATATAACGATCTTGAATACAGCGCTACCCTTGCTGGCGAATTTTCCAAACAAGCTGATGGTATTGAACTTATACACGCTGACAGTTACGACAATTTTAGTTTTGACCGTGGTGGATTTCTACTTGCGGACGGCACGTTTACGAGACATTGGAAAAGACCTTCAGAAATGGCATATCTGCCACTGGTTGATCATTTATTAAAGGATATCGCCAGTTGCTATGCAAAGAGTCGTATTTCACTAAAAGGAACGGTAAGCGCTGAAAACATGCTGGTTAAGCTAAATCAAAACAACCCTAAGGTTTTGTCGCTGAATTCTGTCATTCTGGATAGCGGACAAATATTAGGTTCTGCAAGATTTAGAATGATTGGTGGTACTTACAAAGACACCAGTCAAACGCTGAGTGGTGAGTGGGAAGAGCTGAAAAATGAAACAATTATAATAGATTGATATGGAAGTGTTGAAAATACAACGAACAAAGCTGTTTAAAACAAGGCGTGACGGGCAGGTCGCGCAAGGATCTGGCGCAACAAGTTCTTTATCGGCACGCGCAAGTTCAAGTGTAGGTGGCTCAACGTTTGACCCAACCGTATTGTTGAATTATGCGGAAAAAGTTAATGTACATGCGCCTTCGCAAAAAGCTTTCTTAGATGCCCTTTCCATAAATTCCAACTACATAAAATACAACGGCACTGGTGTTTCTGTCGAAAATGCTGATAAGTTGGGCGGTATAAGTGCTTCGAATTATGCACGTACTGATATTGAAGAAACATCCGAAGAGGGCGTTACATTTAAAAGTTCAGCTAAATTCAATAAACACGTATTCTACTCTCCTGATACCACCGAGGATCTATTGAATCTTCGCAGATATGGAGAGAATCATACGCTATTAAATATGATGGCTCCACCTCAAAAAAGTTGGGGTAAAGCACGCGAGTGTACATTATCTTTATGTAGAGGTGATGGGAATGAGTTTTTTATGGACTTATACAACATGGATTATGGTGACGTCGATGCAGGTAATTACAGAGATTACGGTAATGCTATGATGGGATTAAGATTACAGAGAAGGTCTGATGGATGGTACACACCATTTCATTTTGAATATTCTTCGGGATTAACCGATATTCATAGAGCAATGACAATCTATCCAAACGATACTGTGGGTGTTAACCATTCTTCAGTAGAGGTAAATAGATTATTAGCTAACTATGATTCTGTTTTAAAATTCGAAACTACAACAAATGGAACGCTTACAAGCGGAAACTCTTTAATAAGTGGTTACATTAAAAACTCTGGAATATTCGTTGATGGATTTAGTGGTGAAGGTTGGAGTATTGGTCATGGTCCTTTTAATGATAACTTAACAGTAGGTGATTTAACTGTACGTAGAAGTGTTAAGTTTTATGAATTACTTATTAATAAGATTCGTTCTGGAAATGGCTCATATTGGTTCAGTGATGGTGCGAAAGTAAATAAAATATCCTCAGAGGATTCGACAGGTTATACTTTAGAATTAGACGAGGAATTAGGTAATCCATTCGTTACTGGTCAAAAAATAAGGTGTCAAGTATGGAATGGTTCAGGTGTCAAATTTTATGAAGCTACAATTTCTTGGGCTGGAAATTCTACATACCCAAATCTTATAAAACTTAATAAAACTGGATATACTGGTGATGCTCCACAAGCCGGAGATGAGATTGTACGAATATCAGGTGGAGCGATGTATATTACATCTAATGACAACAATTCCCCATATATGGATGTTGTTTATGATATGAATACTGTTGCTAGATTTGGTTTACTAACAGGTATAGATGACCCTGATTTTGGTGGTGCATTATCGAGATATGGATTGTATTGTGATAATGTATATCTAAAGGGCATAATGAAGCTTGCGGCTGGTTCTTCAATATCATTCAATGATGTTACTGATACAACTGCTTTAATTGAAAGTATTAAAACAGTACAGAGTACAGCGGATGGTAAGATAAACGAAAGTCAAGCAACTGTGATTACTAATAACACAGTGACGGCCGATTACATAAATGGTTTATCTTGTTTTTTTAATCAAGGTTGGATTGGTGGTTTTCAAATAACAAGTTCTCAAATAAGAACCGCCAATTGTTATTGGGGTGGAACTGTCGCAGGTTCTTGGATGAGTTCAGGCGAATATATGATTTATAAGTCAACTTCTGAGTATATTAAAACATACTATACTAGCACGACCGATTGGGGTATCTATGGTAGAAACACAAAAGGCAGAGTATTCCAAATTGGTTCAACTAATAGAATCGCAGTATTTAAATTTGATAATAACTACATATGGTCAGGGACCAAGAAGACAACGAATGGCTATACAATCAATAGTGGCTCAATGACTATTGGAGCGGGAGCAATTAGAGCTAACCAATTTTATATCAGTAATGCTGATGGCTCTGCGCATTTTAAAGGAGTGCTTGACGCACCTAGTGGTATAATTGGATTGTGGAGTATTGATGCTAGCGGTAAGTTTTCTGCAAGTTGCGCAGATGGATATTCCAGATTGGAGCCCTCAGATATAAGCATACGTACATCTTCGGGAATAGCAATTACAGGCTTTAATAATAATCTCAGCAAAAATGGTAATTATGGTGTATTAGGTGTAACAGGTAAAACTGTTACTTATCCCAGTTCGTTCAAAGCGGGAGTTGTTGGTGTGGCTTCAATTGCGGGAGCTTATGGTGTCATTGGATGGGCGCAAGCGCTTACTGGCGCAAAGGCTGGATATTTTATTGGTGATGTTAAAGTATCGGGCATACTTACAACCTCTGTGATAGATGTTGCAACTTATGCGGCGAGCCTTAGTAATACGGATGCAACACCCTTTTATATTGACACTAAACAATACTCCTATTTTAGTATTAATCCAACATCGTCACACGTTTACATAAGACTAGATTCTCCCGAAACTGACGAAGCAAGAGAGATAACCATATTCAATAGAGATGATTCGAGAAATATACATATTAGATGGTCGTTAATACACGATGACAATTTTGTAATTCCTGGGGGTGGTTGTGTTACTTTAATCTCCGATAAAAACGAGAAATATAATGGTGGTACTGCAACAACACGTAAACGAGGATGGATTATAAAGTGTGTATATAATAACAACTTTTAGGAATGATATCAACAAATGATTTAATAATAAAAAGAAATCAAAAACATGAGAAAAAAGGATTTATTTAGATTACAAGAAGGGCTGCAACAAGTAGGTAATTTAAAAGGCGCGAGATTCGTTTATGCCGTCGCGAAAAACTCTCGAAAGGTGAATGCCGAGTGTGAAGATATTCTAATGGGAATTAAGCCAACCGGAAAGTCGGAAGAATTCCGCGGAAAGCAACATGGAATAAATATGCAATACTGTAAAAAAAACGATGCAGGTAATCCTATTCCTGATGCAAATGGGCAGTTCATTATCCTTCCTGAATTTAAGAAGGTTAAGGATGAAGAAATGGACAAATTAAAGTCGGAATATGAAGAGGTTTACGCCGCTCTCGAAAAGCAAATTGAAAACTATAGCAAATCGATGAATGATGAAATTGAATTTGTTCCACACACCATTAAAGAGGAAGATTTGCCAGATGAAATTACTGCCTCTCAGTTGGAAGGTATTTTTGAAATTGTTGAGTAAATAATCTTGGGGGTATAAAAGAGCCCCCGCCTCTTCTCAACTGAAGTTCTCACGCAAGAGTTGAAAAGTAAAGGTGCCAAAACACCACGACGAGGGTAAATTCCTTCGGCAGTGTTTTGGCACCTTTATTTTTGCGTGAGAGGCACAAATATAGTAAAATGAACAACAATAATAACAAAAGAAGTGAAGAGAAATTACACACAAGCCCCACTGCCTTTTCAGGGGCAAAAAAGAAGATTTATAAAGCTGTTTAAACAGTGTTTATATGAATTTTCAAATGATACTGTATTTGTAGATTTATTTGGAGGTAGTGGCCTTTTGA
>JAESQY010000197.1 GCA_016764915.1 Aliivibrio sp.
AGAGCAAACCGCTCATAACGGTTCGGTCGTAGGTTCGAGTCCTACCAGACCCACCACTTCCCCCTCCAAAAAATATAAACAAAGTCTATTTAGCTCTAACGTTGTAGGTACGGAAATCCCTCATGTTGAGAGTGCCTTGAATATATGGGCGTGCGATTAAGGTTGGATAAATGACCAAATTAAGCTAGACATCGCAAAAGAATATTTTATGTTCAATCATAAGAAATATGGTGTGGGTGATCCAAAAAAGGTAGCGGAGAATATGCGAATAAAGAAATATAAGAATTTATGTGCGGGGGCGTTTCTTTCTCTTCTGGTATCCGTTCAAATGGTTCAGGCGTCGCCTTGGGCGGCGGTTGGGGATATGCAACTTCGTAATGATGTTGAGATACTCGCCCGTCACGGAGTGATTTCCGGCCCGGTAAATACTTGGCCAATCTCTTGGAAACAAATTACGCGTAACCTATCGCGGACTTCTGAAATGGCGTTGCCTGCTTATGTCCAGCATGCGGCCATGCGGGTGAAGGAAAAAGTTCCCGGTAAATTTCGTATAGCAGCCAGGCTACAGGCGACAAATAACCCAGCCATCGTTCGGGGTTTTGGAACCACCGCCCGTAATGATCTGGATATGGACGCGACACTTGAATATAACAATAGCGACAGTGGTACAACACTCCACCTGCAGGGCGGTTACCGTAAAGGTAACGGCGAGGACTATGCTCATTTAGACGGTAGTTACCTGTCACAGGATATCGGCAACTGGTCCGTCTATGCGGGCGCCTTTGACCGCTGGTGGGGCCCTGGTCGGGAAAGTACGCTGATCCTCAGCAACAATGCCCGCCCCATGCCCTCCGCAGGCCTGCGCCGCATAGAACCTAAAGCCTTCGAGACAAAATGGCTCAGTTGGATGGGCCCATGGCAATGGGATGTGTTCGTCGCTAGAACTGAGGCAGAACGTGTTATTCCGAACTCATTGTTTGGTGGTATGAGATTGAGTTTTGAGCCAGTTAAGAATTTTCAAGTTGGGCTATCCCGTACAATGCAGCTTTGTGGTGAAGGGCGCCCATGTGGTTTTGGGACTTGGACCAAGGCTTTTATTGCTGTTGGGGAATTTGAGAACAGGGCAGGAGATCCGGGAAATCAACTCGCCAGCATTGACTTGGCCTACACGATGGGCGTAACTAAAAATACTTCTCTTAGAATATATGCAGAAGGAACAGCCGAAGATCAGAATATTGTCATGCCGTTTCAATATGCGAAGCTTCTTGGGGCATCATACTATGGTCCATATGGGGACAATATGGCTCAATGGCGATTAACGGTAGAGTATACAGATACTGTAAGTCAGCATGCTTGGCTGTTTGCTCAAAAAAACTTTAATGTCATCTATGAGCATAGTACTTATAGAACAGGCTACCGGGTTAAAGGGCGTTCATTGGGGCATAGTCTGGATAATGATAGCAGGTTGCTTAGTATGGTTGCTCAATTTCAAGATTCCAATAATTGGGAATATACGGCCAAATTCCATAATGCTAAAATTAATATAGATGGAAGAGGGGGGAATACGGTTTCCCTACAAAGTCAAAAGCTGAATATTTTTGAAGCCTCTGTTAAAGGAAATATCGGAATAGGGGATGTTCAGGTTGATGTGAAGTATGCTGATGACGGTATTCTAGCATTGGGTAATGAGGGTTCTTTTGTAAGTGTCGGGTTTTCTTGGGAGCTAAGGTATTAGCACTGTTAACCTTCAATAGAATATTCAACAGGAATAAAATATGAGTGATCTTTTAAATTTAATTGGTCGTGATAAACCATTATTTCAAAAAGACTTGCCATTATATGAGGAAACGTTACGCGATGCTATTAATGGTTCCCGCATCTTGGTTATTGGCGGTGCAGGATCTATTGGGCAAAATGTCGTAAAAGAGGTCTTTAAGCGTAACCCCAGAACTCTTCATGTGGTTGATATAAGTGAAAACAATCTTGTTGAACTGGTCCGCGATATTAGAAGTTCTTTGGGCTATATCAAGGGTGAAACAGCTTTTGTACCTATTTGTATGGGATCTCGTGAATTTGAAGCATTCTGGCAAACGAATGCGCCATATGACTATGTTTTTAACCTTGCTGCCATGAAGCATGTTCGCAGTGAAAAAGATCAATTTTCACTGATGCGTATGATTAAGACCAACATAATTTATACACAAAAGACCCATAAATTAGCAGTTGAGTGCGGTGCCAAAAAATATTTTGCTGTATCAACGGATAAAGCTGAAAACCCAGCCAACCTTATGGGGGCGACAAAACGTATTATGGAAGTATGTTTGGCGCAACAACCGGGGGATACCGCTGTATCTACCGCAAGATTTGCTAATGTGGCTTTTTCAGATGGCAGCTTATTGCATGGATTTAATAGTCGAATTGCTAAACGTCAACCAATATCCGCGCCAAAAGATATCAAACGGTATTTTATGACAGGGCCGGAAGCTGGTCTTCTTTGCCTGTTTTCAGCTATTATCGGCAAAGATAATGAAATTTATTTCCCTAAATTAAATCCAAATGAAAACTTAATCACTTTTAGCCAAATTGCAGAACGTTTTCTGGAATCCAAAGGGTTCGAACCAGTGGTTTTAGCCAGTGAGGATGAAGCGCGGGCTTGTACTGATGAGCTGATAAGTCAGCGAAAATGGCCGTGTTATTTTTTCCCAAGTGACACCTCTGGCGAGAAACCGTTTGAAGAGTTCTTTTCACCAACTGACGATGTTGACTGGAACCGTCACGACGACCTTGGCGTGATACAGGGTATAGCAGGACAAGATGAAAAAAATATAAATAGTTTCATTCAGGCCATTATGGATATAAACGCTAAAGGTATGTGGGGAAAGGAGCCCTTGGTAGAGCTTATTAAATTTTATTGCCCGACCCTTAGTCATATTGACACGGGCAAGTTTCTGGACGGAAAAATGTAATGATAAAACGTCTTTTTGATATTGTCGCTTCTTTTATAGGCTTGTTGATCATTAGCCCTATTTTACTCCCTGTTATGCTCATCCTGAAATTTACTGGGGAAGGCGAGGTTTTTTATCTACAGGAACGTATAGGCAAGGGTAATAAACCTTTTTTTATCACTAAATTTGCAACAATGTTGAAGGATAGTCCTAATATGGGGGGCTATACCGTAAGAGGCGATCCACGTGTGTTGCCATTTGGGAAGTTTTTAAGAAAATCTAAAATTAATGAATTACCTCAGCTTTGGGATATTCTGCGTGGCAAAATGAGTCTGGTTGGTCCTCGTCCCCAAATGACTAAAATTCATGAAGAATATCCAGCAAGTTTTTCTGTTGTTCTGGAGGCTTTAAGGCCAGGTGTTACGGGCATTGGATCAATTGTCTTTAGAGATGAAGAAGCCATTCTTACCAATGCGAAAGATAAAGATTATTGCTATAAACAACAGATCATTCCCTATAAAGCGGAATTAGAAATCTGGTATATGGGAAATCAAAGTTTTTTTCTTGATATTGCTTTAATATTTATGACTTTGTGGGCGATCGTCAAGGCAGACAGCCAAATTTTGTACGGTTTATATCCGTTCCTTCCATTGAAAAGTATAGATGATTTTACAGGGAATAAAGATGCCTCAAAATAAACTTGCGATTAATGGTGGAGAAAAGGCTTGTGATATAAGTTTTTCCCCTTGGCCCGTTTATGAAAATGATGAAATTGCTGCAGTGACGCAGGTTTTACAGTCCGGTAAAGTAAATTACTGGGGTGGCTCCAAATGTAACGAGTTTGAGAAGGCCTTTGCATCACTCTGTGATTGTGAATACGCGGTCGCCGTGGCCAATGGAACGCTTGCGCTTGAATTGGCACTGAAGGCGATCTTTATAGAGCCTGGTGATGAGGTCATTGTGACATCCAGAACGTTCTTTGCCAGTGCCAGTGCCATTGTTGCTGCAGGAGGTAAGCCTATCTTCTGTGATGTTGATGGTGACAGTGGGAATTTAACAGCAGAAACGATTGAAACAAAGATCACCGATAAGACTATAGCGGTAATCGCTGTTCATTTAGCAGGTTGGCCCTGTGATATGGATCCTATTATGGCGTTGGCAGAGAAGTCTAAGATTGTTGTGATCGAAGACTGTGCACAGGCTCATGGGGCGGAATATAAAGGACGTCCGGTTGGCGGCATAGGTCATATGGGCTGTTTCTCTTTTTGTCAGGACAAAATTATGTCAACTGGCGGTGAGGGCGGCATGCTTGTTACCAATGATAATAAAATATGGAACAAGGCCTGGTCTTATAAAGATCACGGCCGAGGATATGACAAGGTATTTAATTATAATCACCCTCCTGGATTTAGGTGGTTGTGTGAAGGATATGGAACCAACTGGCGCTTGACTGAAATGCAGGCGGCGATTGGCTTGGTTCAATTGAAGAAACTCGCCGGGTGGGTTGAATTAAGGCGTCGGAATGCCGCGGTGCTAAAATCATGTTTAGATGAATTTCAAAGCCTTAGAACACCGGTGGCTCCATCAGACTATTATGATGCGAGCTATAAATTATATACTTTTGTGGAGCCAAAAAACTTAACAGAAGGATGGGACCGCTCCGCGATCAGAGAAGCTTTGCGGGCTGAGGGGTTAGGGATAACGGACGGGGCATGTTCTGAGATATACCTTGAAAAAGCTTTCGGTGGACCAGATGGTTTCAGGCCCGAAACCCGCTTGCCTGTGGCAAAATCGTTGGGAGAGACCTCTTTAATGTTTAATGTTCATCATACGTTGACGAGAGAAGAGCTTGAAGTAATGTGTAATGCTATCCGTAAGGTTATGACTGTGGCTTCTAAGAATGTTGATAATTATTCATAAAACCCATTTTTTTATGTGTTGCTGTACTATAAGGGGCTTTTTATATCTCCGAAATTACAGGCGGTTACCATAATGTTGGAAGAGGGGGTATAATTTTTTCAGGACTTTCGTACAGTGTATAAAGTGCGTCAAAGGTATGTTTTAGAAATAGCTTTAAGTGCAATATACTTTTTAAGAAAAAAACTTATTAAATGGATAAATCTAGGAAAGAAAATGGCAGAATTAGAAATAAATGACCTGGTTAAAATTATTTGGAAACAAAAAAAAATGGTTGTTGCGACTGCTTTCTCTCTTTCTGTCGTAGCATTTGGCTTTACCTTTCTGATGACTAAAATCTATGAAGCTAAGGTTATCATGGCGCCGGTCTCAGAGGATAGTAGCGGAGGGCTGGCTAAACTTGCTAACCAATTTGGTGGTGGTCTTGCTAGTTTAGCAGGAATTGGAGGAGGAGGGGGAACTTTAACGGACACCTATATTGCATCCTTAAAGTCCAGAGAGTTTACCTATAAATTTATGGAAAAGCATAATGTTTTACAGGTATTGCATAGTGATATTTGGGATAAAGATAGGGCGGAGTGGAAGCTGAATTTTTGGCAAAAATCACCTCCAACCCAATGGGGAGGCTACAATAAATTTAATAAAAATATTCGCTCTATTCAGGAAAGCCCAAAGACAGGTCTTATAACTTTGAGTATTCAGTGGGAAGATGCTCAACTGGCAGAAGAATGGGCTAATGCCATGGCATTAGAAATTAATGAGTATCTAAGGGCGAAAGCGATTACGCGATCTGAGGGTAGAATACAGTTTTTGACTAAAAAACTTAATAATACAGGGGTTGGTACAATCAAAGAGGTCTTTTCACGACTGTTAGAACATGAAATGCAAATTCAGCTTATGGCAAATGCCGATAAGTATTATGCTTTTGAGGTTTTAGATAAAGCGGTTATTTCAGAGACTAAAGTGCGACCAAACAGAATAGGATTTGCAATTATGTTTTTCTTATTTGGTGGGTTTGTTGGAAGTATTCGCGCAGTCTTAATCTCTCAACGTAAGCGATAGTAATTAAGTGGTTACGTGATTATGGCAGGTTTACGCAGAGATATTATAATTGTTTTCGGTTCAACTTTTGTATCCAGTATTTTGGCGATGATAGCTGTACCAATTTTGATTCGAACCGTTGGCGCAGATAGGTTTAGCCATATTGCATTGGTTCTAGTCATCGTTAATATATTCGGAACTTTTGATGGTTTGCGACAGATAGTCGTTTATGACTTTGCTGATAATGGGAAGCACTCTAAGTTGATAGAGGGGTGCGTATTGTTGTCATTATGTATCTCTACATTTGTTGTATGTGCAGGTTTGTGCATATGGTTAGTTACGGGTGGAACTTTCTTTTCTGCGCTAGAAATATTTTTCCTACTCTTCACTGGATTTCTTTTCTATCCGACATCAATATTAAATGGGATGTTAGCAGCGTCTAATTTTATTGGGTATGTCTCTCTCTTGCGGGCTCTTTGTTGGATTGGGATCTATGGAGGTTTCTTATTTTTAGGAGTTCAAGGTGCTGCATTTGAATGGTATTCTGGAGCCGTCTTTATTTTTTACCTTATGCTATTTTTGTGCCTTTTGTTTAGAGTGCTTTATAATGGACATGGAAAATACCTTATCCCTTCATCAGATCAATTGAAGAAGATAAAACCCAAGTTGGTTGATACACTTCTTTTTGAATTTGCGGTCCTGATATTGTCGAATTTTTCGAGGATATTGTTATCTTATAAGCAAATGGGGGCAAGTTTAGGGGTATATTTAGCTCAATCCGAGGTTATTCTAAAAGGCATTATTGTATTCCGGGTGATTAATTCTATCGTTTTACCTCGCTTGACAGCGGCAAGGCATTGTAAATCAAAAGATTGGATAGAAAGATGCTGGTATTTCATATTTCTTTTAGGCTTTTATGCAGTTGGTTTTATAATGGCCGTTATTGAGTATTTCCATGTTGAGATTATAACGTTTATATTTGGATCTGAATTTGCCAATTTTGAATATATCGGTGGTATTCTACTGTTATCGTATCCGTTAATGTTTATAGGATATGCATCTAATTCATTATTAGCTTCTGGGGGAGTATTTGATATTAGTAGGAAGGTTTATTTGAAATGGTCAATGTTAACTTTGTTTGTTGGTTGTTTTCTCATTTTTAAATTTGGTTTAGTTGGAGCCGCCACGGCATATCTTTTTGGACGGTTCTGTGACTTGTATTTGTTCGTAGAAACTACGAAAAGTCAATCGTTTAACTTTTCTGTAAAATCATTTTATATTCATTTTTTATTCGTTTTAATTATGATGGCGGCAGCATTTTTTCAATATCCGATCTTAATCGTAGTGTCTATACCTTGGGCATATTTTGCCGTTAGTTATGAGCTAAAAAGGTTGGAAATTATGTTTTCTTGGCGTGGGTAGATTATATGATTTTAAGGCTGTCGTTACTGTTTTTACCTTTCATGATGATTACGGCGTTCTATATGGGGGCGTATGATGTTGAATATTACTTGGGGGTTCTTTTTTCTCTAATACTATTATACGGTTTATCTTATTATTTTTCACTTCTTGATACGCGATTTCTGACGATATTGGTGACCTTTGCCTATTTAATGGGGGGGGCGATTGGGCTTAGAAATTTTGAAGGAATGTCATATCCAGGGTACGCCTACTGGATGTCTCCCGAAAGTATATATTTTAGCTTAGCTTTTGGGTGTTTATTTACGGCTAGTATGGGATTGGTATTTATAGAATTGCGTCATAAAGAGTTCGTATTCAGAGGTATCACTTTATCTAGAAGTATGGGGTCAGTTGAAAGGTCAATACCTTTCATTCTCTTGCTTATGGTTTATGGTTTATATGTATATAAAGTGATTTCTGAAGTGGGGCTAAGCATAGGCTTAATGTCAAGGGGCGATATCTATCAAGATAAAGATACCTTGTCTCAAATTATAAAAGCCTCATTGGCCCCTCTCTTCTTATTTTCTTTTTATGTAAAACAGCGGGGGATAACCAGCCCTATATATGGGTTTGTTTTATCATTAGTTTTAATATCCTTCATTTTGGTTGATGTGGTAATTTTAGGGGACCGTCGTTCTGCTTTGCAGCTGTTGTTGGCACTTTTAGTGATGAAGCAATTGGTAAACCCTATAAGTACAAAAAAGGTTTTGGTTCGAATTTGGCCATTTTTAGTTTTAATCCCAGCTTTTATATTATGGGGTAAATTCCGAAACCAGCCCTTATCTGAATATGCTGCTATTTGGGATTCAATAGAGGTTCTAGCAATATTTAATCCTTTAATGACGGAGTTCGGGGGGGCCGCATTTGTTGCTGATCATATGTATAGTTCAAATTTTATGGACTTTATGCGACCTACTTATTTAGAAACTATACCGGAAATGGTTCCGGGAATTGTGCTGCCAAATCGGCCGGACGGTCCTGCAAAATGGTTTGTTTGGCATTATCACCCAGATATTGCGGCAGCGGGAGGAGCATTTGCTTTTAACGCCTTATATGAATCAATTATGAATTTTTGGTACTTTGGGCCTCTGGTTAGTGGAGCATTTTGGGCTGGGGGGACTGCGTTCATTTTACAAATAAAATCTAGGTTCTCTCCACTCATATCTGGGATATTTGCAAGTAGTATCTTATTTTTCTTTCGTGCGGACTTGATTTCCATGCTGAAAATGTTATCGATTTCGTTCTTTGTCTTTTTTTTGGTTCTTTTGATTCAGTATTGTGTATCCGAAAAAGGCTTAAACTTTTTGTCACGTTCAAAAAAAATATAAAGGACGATATATGTGCGGCATTGTAGGCTTTTTTGGTAAAGTAAATGGTCACAGTAATCAATGGGAACAAGCTGTTCGGGAAGCGTGTAAATTACAACACCATAGGGGGCCGGATGACTCTGGCGTACATATATTTGAAAAAGGCGCTTTGGGGCACGTGCGTCTGAGTATTTTAGATTTGTCACAGGCTGGGCATCAGCCAATGGTGACACCAGATAAGAGATATGTAATTAGCTATAATGGTGAAGTATATAATTTCATAGAATTGCGTAAGGAATTGACAGGGCTCGGCGTTGTGTTTGATTCAGGAACCGATACTGAAGTTATACTTAAGGGGTTCCAGGCCTGGGGGGAAGGGCTATTCCTTAAATTAAATGGTATGTTTGCCTTCTCTATTGTTGATACTAAAGAGCAAAAAATGTGGCTCGTGCGAGACCGGTTTGGAATTAAACCCCTTTATTATTATTCTCAAAATGATGTCTTAGCATTTTCCTCTGAAATAAAAGGGATATTTTCAACTGAGGTCGCAACGCCTTCTATAGAATTTAGCATGCTGACTGAGTTCTCTTATTATGGAAATAACCTTGGTGAAAAAACGTTATTCGAAGGAATAAAGAAAGTCCTTCCAGGGCATTTTTTATATATTGACCTTAGGACACTGAGTGTTTCTAGTAAAAAATATTGGAGTATTGCGAGTGTGGAACAAAGACCATTTTCTACGGATAGTGTGGAAAAGGTAGGGAGCTTGCTTGATGCTGCGGTTAAGAGTCAATTGGTGAGTGATGTTCCTGTAGGGATATTTTTATCAGGGGGGATAGACTCGTCCGCAATAACGGCCTTTGCTAGTCAGCATTATGGAGGAAAATTGAATACCTATTCTGTTGAGTTTGACTATGAAAAAGGTGTCAATGAACTCTCAAAGGCGCGGATGATTGCGGAGAAATTTGGTACGGAGCACCACGAAATCCATATTGCAGGATCTGACGTTGCTGATGTGGTTGTTAAAATGGTGGAACATCACGACCTCCCCTTTTCTGATGCGGCGAATATCCCGCTTTATTTGTTATGTAGTGAAGTAAATAAAAAAGGTGACGCTAAAGTTATCTTGCAAGGAGATGGTGGTGATGAGTTCTTTGGAGGCTATCAGCGGCATGCAACACTATCAACAAGCCATATATGGAGAAAATTTGCCCCATTGGCCGCGACTCTTCAGAAAAGAATGCCACGTATGTCTCAATATTACCGTATTAGGAGGTTCTTAGGGGCTCTCTCATGCCGTGATGATGCCGATTTGATGGCATTGCTTTTAACGGAAGAAGGTAAGGATGATAATCCTCAAAGAATATTCTCGAACGATCTTTTAAAAGAAAAATCCCAATCTGATCCTTTCAAGAGATTTCGGGAAAAGAATGCTGAATTTGACCAGTATGATTTGTTGCAGAAAATGTTGTATACTGATACTCAAATTGTCCTACCCGATATATTTCTGGAAAAAGTTGATCGTTCAACGATGGCTGCGAGTGTTGAGGTCCGTGTTCCCTTCCTTGATAATGATTTATCAGAGTATGTTCTCGGGTTGCCTTCAAAGTGTAAGGTTAGCAGGGCAAATAAAAAGATGCTTTTAAAACAAGCCTTACATGAAATAATTCCTCATGAAATTCTATATGGCCCTAAAACAGGTTTTGGTGTGCCTATAGGCTATTGGATCAAAGGATCGTTAAAAGACCTCTTATTTGACACGATGTCTGATTTGAGGGTAAAAAAATCGAAAATTCTTAATTATGAGCATATTGAAGCGTTGCACAGAGCCCATTCAGTAGGGGAGAGGCAGCATGGTGTTCTGTTATGGAAAGCGTTGAATTTCTCTTTATGGCTTAAAAAATTTGAGTTAGCGTAATGATAATAAATACCACCAAAAAACTACTGTTTATAGGTGCAGACCCAGCATTTAAAGATTCTACAACATCTGGAGGGCAAGGGACGGCGTCAAGGGCTTTAATCGAGCATGCTGTTGCAAATGGGGTGGAGGTCTTCATAGTAGATACGAGTCAGTCGCACATGGAGGTGGTATCAAAAATATATAAAATTCGAAGAGCTGTGAGACGGTTTCGGTTGTTATTTTCATTATTGAAGCAACATAAATTTGATAGTGCAATTATTTTTAGTTCTAGTGGAATGAGCTATGTAGAGAAGTCACTGATGGCTTTTGTTTGTCAGAAATCAGGAACACCGGTCACAATGTGCATGCGCAGTGGCCATTTCCAAAATCAATGTGAACATAAGAAAATGTGGCGTAGAGTTTATGCTGTATTATCCGGAATTCCAACCCGGCATGTCGTTCAGGGAGAAGCTTGGAAAAAACTGTTTAAAACATTAGGAGTGCCTGATGCAAATATTGATATAGCAAGAAATTGGCCTCGTAATTACGTAAAATTAAGAGAAACACCGAAAAAAGAACCGAAAGAACTTTCATTTTTATTTGTTGGATGGGTGGTGCTAGAAAAAGGAATGTTCGAGCTTTTGGAGGCTGTAGGAAACTCTGAAAAGTTACGGCGTACGAAAATTAATATTGTTGGAAACGGTAGCTTTATGGAAGGTGCTGTAAATATTTGTAGGGAAAAAGAACTTCATAATGTGTTATTTCACGGTAATATACCACACAAAGATGTGCTTTCTTTTTACGAAAATTCAGATGTACTTGTTCTACCGTCTTATGCAGAAGGTTTCCCAAACGTGATTGTGGAGGCCCTTTATTATGGATTGCCAGTAATTTCAACAGATGTCGGTGCAATAACTGATTCAGTGATGCATTATGAAAATGGAATTATTGTTGAGAAGGGCGACGCAGTGTCTCTTCAAAAAGCTATGGAGTTATTTGTTGATAGCCCCGAAGTTATTCCGAATTTTTCTATTCGTTCTCTTGAGATTGCAAATAGTTTACATAAAAGAGAGGAGAATTGTAATGTTTTCCTTTCCGGATTGGGTTTCTAAAGGCGTAAAAAGTATGGTTAGGGAAAAATAGGTTAAACTGAGAGATATTCTTTTTTAGAATATCTTTGCATAGGCGTATTATTAGCATTAATGGTGATGCGATAAAGTGTTTATCTGAATATTAAGAAGGTATGCTTTTATTTCTTTAAAGGTAATTGTAAATATCGTTGTGAGGGAAAAATTGTGATAAAGTTTAGTAAATATAATAATATAGAGTGGTTAAGGCTCGTTTTTGCTTTACAAGTGGTATTCGTGCATGCTTTTGAACATTTGAATGGAACGGCTATTCCGTTTTTATCCTATTTCCCTGGGGTTCCAGCATTTTTCTTTACTAGTGGATTTCTAATTTACGCTTCATATGAAAGAAGTCCCTCACTGAAGAATTACTTTCTGAATCGCTTTTTACGCTTATTTCCTGCTTTGTTTATTGTAAGTCTAGCGGCTTTTTTTCTTGCCGCAGTAGCAAAAGGTACTGAACATTTTCTCGATAATTTAATGCACTACCTGACTTGGTTCATAGGCCAAATAACTATATTGCAAGTCTATAATCCAGCTATGTTCAGGGATATAGGCCTTGGTGTGATGAATGGTTCTTTATGGACGATAACGGTGGAAATTCTTTTTTATCTATCAATTCCAATTATTATTTTTTTGGAAAGTTTTTTTAAGTGGACGGTGCCGGTTCTTTTCTTTCTATCATTTTCTTTATATTCTTTAGGAGAAAGATATTTGGGTATAGAGTTCGCATTAGGAAAAACAATTTTTGAATTTCTTGAGCTTACGCCTTTGGTTTGGGGGTGGATGTTTCTACTTGGTACATTAAGTTATAAATTTTTTGATCGCCTTGTACCATTGTTGAATAAATTTTGGCTCGCCTTTGTCGGATTAATTTGTTTAGGTTATTTAAATCAACAGAATGTTTTTCTTGCACCGTCTAGTAATCATTTAGGCATTATTTACTTCCTCTTGTATGGCATGGCAATTTTATATATTGCTTTCGTGACAAGATATGTTCCACTTAAGTTTGACCTTAGTTATGGGATATATATATGGCATGGAATAGTAATAAACTTTCTTCTAATATTTGGTTCAGCAGACGTAACAATAGCGCTTGTTCTTACTATAATGTTGGCTGTGTTCTCATGGTTTGTAGTAGAAAAACCCTCATTGAAACTTAAAAATTATTCTTTGTTGAACCGTTCATAATAACGTATTTTTTTATTATTTAAGAAAAAGGACAGGGATTTGTGATTGAAAAAGTTGAAGGGTTGTCGGTGTTTTTTTATTACGTAGTGAGGAAGGAAATAAATGAATAGAATATTTTCTTTAATCGGATTTTTCCCCCGGCTTGAAGTGTTATTACGTCTTATCTATTGGACTTATCCAGCTGTGCAGAAAGTGTTGACTAAATTCAAAAAGAGTATAATTAAGTCAAAGACAATTTCTAATGACGTCGTGATTACTCTCTCTGATTTAAAAGCTGAAATCCAAAGCCATGGTATTGGCCTTGGAGATATCCTTATCGTACATTCAAGTATGGACATGTTGAAAAGGAATGACATTTCAGAACTGATGGTCATCGACATGCTGCTTGATATCATTGGTGATAAAGGTACGCTCGTTATGCCAGCCATCCCTTGGTATCGGGAAGCTCCAAAGGGAATGGAAAGATTAACTAAAGATGTGAGCGACGAAGTATGGACATATAATGTACAAAAGTCTTTTCCTTGGACAGGGAGTTTGCCGGCACGAATGATGGGAAGAAAAGATGCGCGCAGGGGGCGTCATCCTTTGAATACCATTGTTGCAATTGGGGCAAAGAAGGATGAATTGTTCCAAAATGAACTGTCTATTGATAACCCCCTACCCTGTGGACCAGAGAGCCCTTGGGCGGTTTGTGCTAAACAAAATGCGAAGATATTGGCCTTGGGGGTAGATTTGGTTCACAGTCTTACAATGATCCACGTTGCAGAAGATTGTTATAGTGAGGTTTGGCCAATAAAAGATTGGTATAGAACGCGCCGTTTCAGAGTAGTAGATAATGGCAACGAGGAAATTGTGCAGGTTAGAGAGCGGCACCCTAAGTGGGCCTCATTTTTTGCACAAAAAAAACTATCAAAGGATCTCGTAGATAATAATATTTCACGGTTGAGTGTAATTCAAAATGTTTCTATTTGTACATTAGAATCCAACGCGCTTTTAACATTTCTAAAAAGTAAAAGGGGTAAAGGTTACCCATATTATTTGTGGAAGAATGCCCGATGAATAATGTAGAAAAAGTCCTCCCAGAGTATAAACCTTTAGTTTACGGCCCTTTTGGCTTGTTGTTAAGTAAAGGCGCCGACATATATGTAAGTGATCTGGCTTTAGAAAATATTCGATTTTTGTCTCGGATCGAGGTTGGTTGGACAACGAAAATGATAAATAGTTTTCGGCTAACACAGCGTTTGCTGAGAACTGAAATCGGACCTGCAATTCTACTGGAATGTGAAACAAAAATACTGCTAACGGCTTTCGGTAGTTTTTATCTGCTTGATGTTGAAACGGGTGAAATTCAAAATGAAGGGAATGTGGGGCGTGGCAAGCGGCCTCTAATGATGGCGGACGTTGACGTGGAAGGTTTTAATTCAGGGGTATATTTTGGCGAATATATAGGGAACCCGTCAAAAGAACCTGTTTCCATATTTCATCGGGATCAAGAGGCAAACTGGACATCTGTTTATACTTTTGAGGCAGGGGAAATAAATCATATTCACGCTATTGTTCCCGATAAGATAAATAAATGTTTATATATCCTCACTGGTGATTTTGGTGACGGTGCGGCAATCTGGATTGCAAGAAATAATTTTTTAGACATAAAGAGGCTGGTATCACGGGGGCAGCAAACTAGAGCATGTTGGCTGATGAGAGATCATGATCGGTTATTTTATGCAACAGATACGCAGCTCGAGATTAATCATCTGAATGTTGTTAAAATTGATAAACATGATCATTCAATTGAATTCCAAAGCCTATTTCCGATAAATGGTAGTTCAATATATGCCATGCAAAGTAAAAGTTTTGGAATGGTCTTTTCTACTAGCGTTGAACCATCACCGAATCCTAAAAATTTTATTTTGGGGTTATTGGATAGAAAGCCTGCCAAAGGTATCGTCGGAAATTCTGTTTGTATTTATTCTGGGGATTTAGCAAGAGGCTTTACATTGCTTCTCTCTGCTGAAAAAGATATCCTTCCGGCGAGAAGTTTTCAGTTCGGTGCGTTTATGTTCCCGTCTGGGGTGCCTGGAGATGCTGGTGTTATCCATGCTTATGGGGCTGCAGTGAAGGAATATGACGGATGTACTATTCTGATAAAGCATAACACGATATTCAAGACGTGAGCATCAGTATAAATTTAATGCCATAGAAACATGATGTAATATATTAATATGTAAATTATGATGAAAATATTATGAAACAAATACTGCAAAATATGTCCACAGGCGAAACAACTATTGTAACAGCTCCAGCTCCAAATGTTAGCTCAGGAACTTTGTTGATTGAAAGCAAGGTGAGCTTAATTTCAGCGGGGACGGAAAGAATGCTGGTTGATTTTGGCAATGCGTCGCTCATTTCCAAGGCCCGCAAGCAACCCGAAAAAGTCAAAATGGTATTGGATAAAGTTAAAACAGATGGATTGATGCCAACCATTGACGCTGTTAAAAGCAAATTGGAACAGCCGCTGCCTCTGGGTTATTGTAATGTTGGCACCGTGATCGAAGTCGGCTCAAAAGTTCATGGATTTAAAGAGGGGGACCGCGTTGTTTCAAATGGTCCTCATGCTGATGTTGTACGGGTGGTCGAGAATCTTTGTGCTAAAATTCCGGATAATGTAACGGACGAAGAAGCTTCCTTCGCTGTTCTGGCGGCCATAGGCTTGCAAGGCATACGCCTGCTTAAACCAACATTGGGCGAAGCTATAGTTGTCATTGGGGCCGGTCTTATTGGCCTTGCCGCCATTCAGATGCTTCTCGCCAATGGCTGTCGCGTGTTGGCGGTTGATTTCGATGGTAAAAAACTTGATTTGGCGAAAAAATTTGGTGCTGAAATTTATAACCTGTCAGAAGGTGATGACCCCATAGCCGCAGGAATGGCGTTTAGTCGGGGCGTTGGCGTTGATGGTGTCTTGATTGCCGCCTCAACCCAATCGAATGATCCGGTCAGCCAAGCGGCCAATATGTGCCGTAGCAGGGGACGGATTATATTGGTCGGGGTTACGGGCCTTGCGCTGAACCGGGCAGAGTTCTACAATAAAGAATTATCCTTTCAGGTGTCTTGTTCCTATGGACCGGGCCGTTATGATGTCTCTTATGAAGATAATGGTAATGATTATCCGATAGGGTTTGTGAGATGGACAGAACAGAGGAATTTTGAAGCCGTTCTTGATTTATTGTCTGCGGGTAAAATTGATGTGAAGCCGTTGATTTCGCACAGGTTCTTGTTTGATGACGCTACTGCGGCCTATTCGGTATTAACTGAGGACAAAAGTGTCCTCGGTATTGTCCTTGAATATTCCTCAGAAGATACACAAGAAAAACTGATTAGAGAGATCACGCTTGCCAAGGGCGAAACTCAGCCTGTGGCCGATGTCGTTGTTGGCTTTATTGGGGCCGGAAATTATGCCTCACGCGTTCTGATCCCTGCTTTTAAAGAGACAGAGGCTAAATTACATACAATCGTTACCTCTGGTGGGGTGAATGGGGTGATCCACGGGAACAAAAATGGTTTTTCATATGCTTCTACGGATATTGATGCCTTGTTGTCGCATACAGAAATCAATACCATATCAATTGTAACTCAGCATAATACACATGCAAAGTTTGTTCAAAAAGCTCTCGAAAATAACAAGAATGTTTTTGTCGAAAAGCCTCTAGCCATTCATATGGAAGACTTGGAAGCAATAGAACAAGTTTATAGAGAGAAAGAAAAAGCGGGAAATCCACCGGTTTTAATGGTAGGTTTTAATAGACGGTTTTCACCACAAATTCAGAAAATGAAATCCTTGTTGAGGGGAATATGCGAGCCAAAGTCTTTCATTATGACCATGAATGCAGGCGCAATTCCGGTGGACCACTGGACACAAGACCCGGAAATCGGGGGGGGGCGCATAATTGGCGAAGCATGTCATTTTGTTGATTTGATGAGATTTTTGGCTGACAGTCCGATTGTTTCGATGCAGGCACTTTGTATGGGAAATGCAAATACAGATACCAAAGCGGTGACAGAGGATAAAGCTTCAATTACTTTGGGTTTTGCTGATGGCTCTTTTGGAACGATTCATTATCTGGCAAATGGCGCTTCAAGCTTCCCTAAAGAACGTATCGAAGTTTTTTGTGAAGGTAAAGTTCTTCAACTGGATAACTTCAGGAAGCTTAAAGCTTTTGGGTGGAAGGGTTTCAAAAAAATGAACCTTTGGGCACAGGATAAAGGGCAAAAGGGGTGTGCGCAGGCTTTTGTAAATGCCGTTAAGAAAGGTACAGAAGCCCCAATTTCCAGCGAAGAAATTTTTGAGGTGGCAAGAGTGACGATTGAAATAGCAAGTCAATTACGTAAACAAAGATGAGTCTATTTAAGCTCCGCACTTACATTAAATTAGGTCTCCTGAATTTAATTCGTGTTGCGCTTTACCGCGCCGTTTTGAAAAGTGGTTTCTTGCGGCTTTGTTTGCCTGTTGGTAAAGTCCCAGTGGGCGCGTTGTTCGCGGTAAATATACCTAAATCACTAGCAAGGTTTTTTAGTAAAGACAGTTCGGATGTAAATACGGATGTCACTATCAAAATTTTTGGATGGAAAGACGTCGTCTCAAGCAAGCTTCCCCGTTGGCACGCCTCCTCAATTACGGGTATAGAGCATAACCAAGCAGGTCTGCACTGGACAAAAATTTCAGATTTCTCATCAAATGTAGGTGACATTAAGGAAATATGGGAAATTTCCCGCTTTGGCTGGGCCGTGCAGTTTGCACGACAGGCTATTGTAAAGAATGATGAAACCTGGATTATAAAATTAAACCATTGGGTATCTGACTGGAATAAAAACAATCCGTGCAATCAAGGTCCCAATTGGAAATGTGGGCAGGAAGCATCCTTTCGGGTGATGCACCTGTCTTTGTCGGCTTTGTTGCTAAAACAACATAAAGCTGTTTCTGAGGTAATGCGGGAAATGATTGCGCAGCATCTGCGCAGAATATCCCTGACAATTCATTATGCCATGGCTCAG
>JAESQY010000198.1 GCA_016764915.1 Aliivibrio sp.
AATTCAAATTTAGCAGCGAACTCGATTCGATTAACGCTCCCATAAGCCGTGAGCAATGCTGGCACAATTTGTTGCGCCTTTTCTTTTGCAACCAATGTGATAGCGTTGCGAATCTGACTTTATCGGCTTGTTATAAGCACATTAGTCAACGTATTTTAAGAATTTATACCTAGCTTTTTTGGATGACGGTTTCTCCAGCTTTCGTAGCATTACCTTAGCACCTACTTTTGTAGCCACCTTACGTGGCAGGCTAACTCTTATTACTCTATCGATGCCTTCCACTCTAATATACAAGTAATTTGTATGTCCCTCATCGTGTAATAAAGCACTGCGATTAATTGAAACACCAATTACATCCGAACCTTTAATCGAGCTAGGGTCAATCGTTAAATATATAAGAAAACAGCAAGCGGGGAACACTATATAGAGTAAAAACCTTAAGAAAAGTTTCCAAAAATCATTCTTTCTAAGTGCGCTATCCAGCTGTGCTTTCACTTCAGGTCGCATAGGTCACCGTGCTTATAACGCCCTAATAATGGGCAAAAAATTGTTGGCTAAAATGTTGAGGAACGAAAACAGCCAACTGTTTTTTGTCCTTATTAATTAGCTTGTTAGCTGGCATTAGCACCAAGCCTTTCAATAGTGAATGCGACAGGAACCCCAACAACATTTATATCACTTGTACTTATTGGAGCTTCTAAAGTAGTAAAGCCCACATCAACAAGTACATCAGGTTGAATTTTCGTAACAACGCCATATGCGCGATAACACCAACCAGATTGATGTACTAACTGTTTTTTACAATCTGGATTTGAATTAAACATTGATTCCCAACTTTCGTCTTCGAAAGCTAAACCAACAAATATATCTAATTCAATTTCTGTATCGGCCGCCAACATAGAGCCACCAAACTCATCCATAACACGTAATTCTATATCACCAACCTTAACGGTAGCTTCTAAATATTCACCTTCTGAATCGATAAATGTGGCTCGCATATTCCTTGCCTGCTAACAGCTTAATAAGATGCAAAATGCATTGTTTAAACAATGCATTTTGCATCTTATCACTCATAAATTTGTCACAGAGTATCATGTATATCTCTAAAAATTAGTGCTTTACCGCAAAGTTATAAATTTCACTTGTAGAAAGTAGACTTTGGTTTGTAGAAAGTAGACTTTACATGAAACTGTATAAACATACAGCATTATGGGGCATATTTATGAGTTCACCTTATCTACGTTTTATTGAAGAAACGATGCGCTTAAAAAGGTTTAGACAAACGACCATTAAAAATTATTTACAGTGGATTAAGCGCTACATTTTATTTCATCATAAGAAACACCCAAAAGATATGCATGATAATGAAGTACAAGCTTTCCTGTCCTATTTAGTAAACAGTAAAAATGTTGCTCCAAGTACGCAAGCACAAGCACTCAACGCCCTTGTATTTTTATACCGAGAGATAATTAAAAGGCCATTGTCACTTGATCTAAACTTCCGAAAAAGCCAGCGGCAGCCAAAGCTTCCCGTTGTATTAACAAAAGAAGAAGTTTCTAAGTTACTCTCTACACTGTCATCACCGCACTTACTGATGGCTCAGTTAATGTATGGTAGTGGATTAAGAAAAAGCGAGATGTTGCGCTTACGAATAAAAGACATCGATTTTGACTTTTTTGGCATAGAAGTTTGGGATGCAAAAGGAGGGAAGTGAAAATATCCATCGGCACCGCTGGATTTTCAATGGCATTATCTTTTCCCTTCAGGTCGATTATCTCAAGACCCAAATGACGGAGCCTATCGCCGACATCACCTTGATCCCACCGGTATTCAAAGAGCATTAAAACGAGCCAAATCCAGAGTAGGTATTAAGAAACAAATTAGCTGTCATACATTAAGACACTCTTTTGCTACTCACTTACTGCAAAGAGGCGCGGATATACGAACCATTCAGGCTCAACTTGGACACAGTGATGTGAGAACGACACAGATCTATACCCATGTTCTCAATATGGGTGCGGATGGGGTGCAAAGTCCTCTAGATCTGCTCGAAAAATAGCGGTTCTATTTGGGGTAAGTTCATTGCACCAAGCATCAGAATGTTTGTTACGCTTTATTCACCATGATGTCTAAGATCTGAATATCAGTTTGAGTCATCGAGCCATTAGCTAAGGCTGATAAATTTCGAATTGATGCATCGGCATCGCCCGCAACAATACCTTCATTCGCCGTCACTCGTACGCCATCAAGTGCCATTAATGCGGCTTTTACTGCCGCGCCAGCCGACGTTGAAACTTTCATCGCACAACTGGTCTTTGCCCCATCACAGATGATCCCAGCAATATCACCAATCATGCTACAAATCGCGCTGTTAACTTGCTCAAATTTACCGCCAAGCAGCCATGTCATTCCCGCTACAGCGCCCATTGATGCGGTTGTCGCGCCGCATAAAGCAGAGAGTTTATTTTGATGACTCTTAATATAGATAGCCGTTAGGTGCGACATCATTAAGGCTCTTATACGTGCCTCTTCATCTGCTTTTAAAAACTCTGCAACCACCACAACGGGCATTGTCGCAGCTATACCTTGGTTACCCGAACCTGAGTTGCTCATTGCCGGTTTCATTGCGCCATCCATGCGCGCATCGGAGGCTGCAGATGTACGACGTAGAACATCCGTTAATAGACCGCCTGATAATAGGCCTCTATCTACATTTCGTTGAAACATCGCTCCAATTTGTAAACCATAAGTGCCCGTTAACCCTTCCACTGATAAAGCTTCATTAAGAGTATATGACTGCTCAATGAATCGAATATCATCCAGTGGAGCATGCAGTGCGAAATCGTACACATCTTCAAGCAGTGCATGCTCAAAAGGCTTCTCTGCTTTGATGTTTTGATTATCTTTTTTACCGTCGGCAATAAAAGTGGTTATGCCACTCTCTTCAATCGCCACAACATGCGTATGACTATCAGCAATCGTTACTGCGACGTACTCATTACCACTGTTTAGGGTTACTTTTGCATACAGGACATTGCTGACATCTGCTACTGAAACGTCGACACAGCCAGCATCTATGAGTGATGATGCTTTGGCAACATCCTCTGCATTGATGTTTTTTAACACCTCTAATTTAGCATCCGCGTCGCCAGCTATTGCCCCAACGGCGGCAGCAATGGGTAAACCCACCATGCCAGTGCCAGGTACCCCAACACCCATGCCATTTTTCATAAGATTTGGTGAGACTTGAACTCGAATACTGCTTATTGTGCCAACCAATTTTTCTCTGGCAATGGCGGCAGCTAAAGCGACTGACACAGGCTCAGTGCAACCTAAAGCAGGAACGACTTCTTGTTTAACAACATTGATGAAACCATTCCAAAATTGAGTCTTCATAACTTCTACCTTCATATTTTGAGCATTGCTATAACCACTTTTATTATGTGGTTAGATTACTCTTTTTGAAGGGGTAAAAAATTTCCATTTTTACTACTATTAGCGTCTAAAATAGAAATATATTCTACAGATTTAACTTTGCGGGTATTGATTTGCTACTATTGCGGAATTTAACCATAATAATCTTTCAAAACAATATGGTCATTGTATTAGGTGTGTTGTATTGCCGATCTAAATTGGAAACAAAACAGGCCACAAAGTGTGACCTGTTTTATTGTTTATAATTCGAAGTCACTTAAGTCGTCAGCATCGGTTTGGCGCTCTAAAAATGCCACTAGATCATCATGTCCACCGATGTACACTCCGTCTAAAAATATTTGAGGTACGGTATTCACTCGCACGTTTGCAACCGTCTCTACGTATTCAACCATATCTTCTTTTGCCAGATCGGTGCCTAGAGATAATGACGTATAGTCCGTCCCACGGTCATCAAGAAGCGCTTTTGCTCTAACACAATATGGACAGTTTGGTTGTGTGATAATCAGATTCGAGTATTTACTTAATGGCATTTAACATTCCTTTTTATTAGTGGCGTTAACATAAAGAAAAGTGCCGTTTGAGTAAATAGCTAATCGCATTATTCACAACAAAATATCAACATCTTAATTAATCAAAGCCTTTACAAAAACCGTTACGACGAGCTGACGAACCTTTGCACAAGCGCTCGAATGTATCATTGGAGACCGTTACCGAAACACAAAAATCATTATATTCATCAATATCATCGTTATAGTTATCTTCAAGTCGCTCATAGCGGTCAAAATCTTTCGAGTAACTATTAAATATACGTTTTCTTCTGTCTATAATTGAATTGTAGCTGTCGATTTGTTGACTGTAGTTATTGTAATAATAGTTACAATTCGTGGTGCAGTTATTATACGTTGCTTCTGCAATATTTGCGGCGGCCTCTGCCCACGTTAAACTGTCATCTAAGCTGTCTATTCTTGACTCAGCGCTGTCTATTTCATCAGATAGATCATCTAAGTACTCACTGGTTTCATCAATGTCATCAGAAAAATAGAAACACTCTTCTGCTTCATCATGACTCAGCTTCTCAGCGCTAACTCCAGTGCTAAAACAGCAAGCGATCAGCAATAACATCCATATTTTCATCGTCACACTCCTTGTAGAAAATAATCAAGTTCAAAAAAAACGAGAGTGCTAAACACTCTCGTTATTAATAATTATGACACTAACCAAGCAGTATTTCCTATATTTTTTAACAATACATTATCAAATGGAAAAAACCGGGTAGTTTTGCAGTTCTGGAATCGTGAGATGCAGCTGCTTCTCCTCTTCAGCTAGCTCTTTAACAGAGTCACAATATTGTTCGCCTTGCTGTTTAAATTCACTTTGATGCTCTTTTACCTTGGCTTTAATACTTGTCTGTAACTCTGCCACTTTCTCTTGCAGCTCAGTGAAGTTAAGCCCGCCCTCTTGGCTCATTTTTTCAGTAAAAGCGTTAAAAGCACCCGCCATAAACTCGGTATTCATGCTCTCCATGGCCGTTTCTAATTTTGAACGCCCTGTGGTAACCACATCTTTGAATGCATCTGCTTTTAAGACAAAATCATCATTGTTGTAGAACTCATTATGGATCTCATTCCCTAACTGCTGAATTTTCTCTTTTGCCGCTGAAAATGAGGATTCAGAATCAAATTTAGCGACGACGTCATCAAAAATCTCTTTGGCCACATCGATGCCATCATCAGCAATCTCAACCACTTTGGGCAGGTATTTATCAACATTGGCGTGATAAGTATCAAGTGCCTTTTGTTGCGCACTGTCCAAACTCAGTTTTTCACCGTTCACATAGACATCATTATTAGCATCTATAACAACCTTTGCTTCTCCTTGCTGATAAACAGACATCTGCTCTGAAGAGACATGAACTTCATTCTTAATATCGATTGGGCAGCTTTCACCCAGCGAGTCCGCCTGCGCTGCGCTGGCGCTCAATAAAATGGCTAAAGTCAGAATTTTTCTCATTATAATCTCCTTTTAAATATTACTATCCACGAGTGACAAACGATCTACTTTACCGAACAGTGAATTTACATTGTCAGCTAGCTGTCATGCTTACTCTACATCCTTAAGCGTAATGGGTGTGATATTGCAGCTTCCAGAATCTGCTGTTAACCACACTTGTCCATCTTGGATACTAAACTGCAAGTTCATGGCACGATCTTCAAATGCCGTTAATTCCGTTAACGACTCATCTTCAATTGACACTACGGTTAGATTTTTAAGCTGAGACAGTTTTCGTTGATTCTGTTGCCACCAAACGCTAGAGGCACGGTCGCCATATACGTACAACAATACCTGCTTTGAACGGCCACACGCTTTCTTTAATCGCTTTTCATCCGGCATACCCAAATCAATCCACAGCTCAATCTCATTACTGTAGTTTTTGATCCACAATTCAGGCTCATCATCCGCACTTAACCCTTTGGTGAAACTGATGTGCTCATCCGCGTTTAAAACCCACGCGAGTATTCTCAACATCATACGTTGTGCGGTTTCAGACGGGTGTCTCGCGATGGTTAATGTTTCATCCATATAAACGTTGCGATCCATGTCGGCAACATTGATGTTTGCTTTATATATAGTGGCTTTCAATGCCATAACTGCAGTTCCAGAGGTTAAGATTTGCCAAGAGTGTAACCTAAAAAAAGCCTCTGCAATAGAGGCTTAAATTGTCATCGTATGGATAGGAACAGTTATAAGAATGGTTTAAGAGCAATGAACAGATGATCTATCTCTTCCGTACTGTTGTAGTGCATGAATCCAATTCGAATCACTCCACCTTGATCTAATACGCCAAGCTGCTTACATAAACCAATAGCATAAAAATGACCATTCCAAACACACATGTTCTGTTTACCCAGTGTCGCGGCAACATCGGCAGGTGTCGCCCCCTCAATTTGAATAGCAAAGGTTGGCGTTCTTTTATCAACACGACTCTCATCAGAAATGCCGAATAACTTTATTTTACTGTGTTGCTTCATTTGAGATAAGAAGTAACGACTTAATGTGGCCGCCATTGAATATTTGGCACAGCTCGGCGATCCAGTGCTTCCACTGCGTGAGCGATTGCAACAGAGCTTTCTGCAATACCAGTTACATGAGGCCACATTAAGTCGTTACTTCTTATCTC
>JAESQY010000199.1 GCA_016764915.1 Aliivibrio sp.
GCCGATGAATGGGGGCATCTCCTTGCCAAAGTGGGGCGAAGTATACCCGCCATTGACAGCCTTATAGCTGCAACGGCCCTCCATCACCGACTTACCATAGTGACGCGTAATGTTGCAGATTTTGATTATGGTGATATTGATATTTTCAACCCATGGCAGCTATAATAAAGGTAATGGTATGGACGGCCCCCTTCTTGCCTCAAGTCTGCCATGTTTCCCGTCATGATCTATGGGACTGATTAATATTTGAAATTTTAAGAGCGTAAGATCGGTTAATGGCTGCCCATGGCCGTTAAAGGGCTCAGATAAGGCAAGGAAGAAAGAACCAGACAAACCTCACATTACGACTAACTACAAAGTGGCCAGCAATATCTAGAAATTCACAAATAAAAGCAACATCACATCACAACTTCAGAAAGCTTGGTTACCACATCAAATGATACTTCGGTCCCCAGTGCCTTGAAGTGGCGTTCACCGCATACAATCTTTTGGTTTTCTTTTTTACGGCGCTCTTCTTTATCCAATGTACCCTTGGTTTCACGCACAAAGTATAACTTTTCATCACGCTCTGTAACAAAAGCCCAGTCTGGGTTGTAAGGCCCAATGGGTGTGTCGATCTTGAACCACTTGGGTAGTTTTACGAACAGTTTCACATGTTCATTATTATCAAGGTCCTTAGCGAATTGCTGCTCTACGGCTGAATCATACTCAATATAGTCAAACAAGCTTTTATCTTGGTTCTGCACCTCGTAAAGGTTACTGAGGTATCGGCAAATACCGCCTTCAGCATCCTGTTCAATACGGCTCATTTCATAGGATTGCCCTTCCACCTTTTCGTATTGGATACCTTCCAACATTAAGTCGTGCAGTGCCCGTGATATGTCCCGGGCAACCAATGACATGAAAAGTTGCGGGTTCTTTTTAAAATCACTCAGACGGCCCGACTGCTTCAATATCTCGACAAGTGTATGTCGGGTTAATTCGGTTTCTTTTTGTAAATATGCGAGAATGTCAGGCAAGACAGTAACCGCACGAATATCCACACTGCGGCTATCCAAGACAGTATCCGTATCAACACCAGCCTTCGTTAGTCCCAATTCCGCTTTATCCATGTGCAGCTTGACGGGTTCAATAATAGGCAGGTCTTTGACGCGCGCTACGGCCTTAGTGATCAGGTCTGCAGTGTGAAAGTGAACGCGATACCGTGTCCGGTGTTTGATACGGTCCCAAAGCCCCTTAAAGTCATCACTAAGCTGAACGGCCTTATTGAATTTCACAGTCCTGCGTTTACGAGCATCTGCAACACGGTTCTTGAAAATAAAGCGATTCACTTCATCAATGATGGCGGGCGTCAGGTCGGCATAGTCTTGAGAGACCTGCAAATTGAAATGCGGATTACCTGGATCAAACGTATCAAGTATCTCACCCGCGCTATTGAGGTAACCCGCGCGCCTTAGCTCATTCCAAATACTCTTGGATGCATCATGCCCGATTGGTGTGTCGGTATCGTCGGCGGAGCGGATCAGCTTGGCGAAAATATATTTGTCCACACGGCCAAACCTGATACCCAAGTCTTCTTCATATTCACTCTGTAGAGATCTGGCAAACTGCTCGTAAGACTCGTTGGCGATAATAGTAAGACGGTTGACATGCTCATCATGAACCCGCTCTCCACTGCTGTTCACAGGCAACCGAAGACCACGGCCAATTTCCTGACGCTTTCGGTCAACACTGTTGCTTTCATTCAGGGTGCAAATTTGGAAAATATTGGGGTTATCCCAGCCCTCGCGCAAGGCGGAGTGAGAGAAGATGAATCGCAGTGGCTCATTCGGATCAAGCAACTGCTCTTTGTTTTTCATGATCTTATTGTACGTGCTCTCATCATCCTTGGTCTTGCCAGTGGTATCTTTATCGCAGCCTTTTTTATCCTGAGAAAAATATCCATCATGAACCTCTTTCACACCGTAAGGGATCACTCCTTTGAAACGCGGTTTCTCAGTGAACTCATTGTAAGCCTCTTCAAACCACTGAGCGATTTTTCCGAGACTGGTCGTGCCATCTTCGCCGTACACACGGTAGTTGGCCACTTTGTCGATAAAGAACAACGACAGCACTTTAATACCACGCCCCTTAAGCATTTTCTCTTTGATTAAATGCTGCTCGACCGTCACACGGACTTGCTCGCGCATAATTTCATCGGACATGCCGCCAATTTCCTGACCAAGGTCAAGCCATGTACCAGTATTAAATTCGATACCTTCAGCACCGGGGGTTCCATCAATATGCGCAACCGTAAAGCCGCTCATATATTGAGGGTTTTCACCAGATTTTATATAAAGATCATCGCCCTGCTTGACGGTGACCTTTGCTTTCTTGGGTAGCCCGGATTTGTTGACCTTGAATATGGTGAGCTTCGCTTTTGAGGGGCTGCTCTTATAATCCACGGCCTCTAGTTTCACATAAGCATCGCTGGCATTATCATCAGCACAGACACTGGCCACCTCAATCCGTTTTACCAAACGCAGATCATAAGCCTTGATCGGGTCAAGTTTATACAGCAAGTTATAAGGGTTCTTGTGGGTCGCTGAATACCTCAGCGTTGCCACGGGATTGAGGCGTGATATGGCCCCCTTGGCCTTTGGGGTATTATCCACACTTTGCGGTTCATCGATTATCACGACGGGGTTGGCCGCCTGGATAAACTCGATCGGCTTACGACCCGACATCTTATCGCTCTCGCGGTTAATGACATTCAGCTTTTTAAGTTCAGCGTCTGTCATCTCAGATTCATCTTTATCCGGCACATCCTTTACAAAAGACTGGATGTTGATCACCATGATTTGAATATGGTTGCCGCCGGCAAACTGACGAACTTTGCCCAATTTTTTGGAATCATAGACAAATGACTCGAAGGGGACATTCCCATATATCCCGTCAAAATGTTTCTTGGTGATCTCTATCGTTTTCAACACACCTTCACGGATCGCTACACTCGGGACCACGATGATAAATTTCTTCAGGCCATATTTTTTGTTAAGTTCAAATATAGTGCGCAGATAAACATAGGTTTTGCCGGTTCCAGTCTCCATCTCGATAGAAAAATTGCGACCGTCCAGCTCCGCAATAGGTGGAATTTCATTCAGTGCCTGAACCTTGTGAACATTAGCAAGAAACTCATCATCACTGAGCGTCACCTTGTTGCCAATCCCAAGACTTGAAAGCATGACACCGACCCCACCAGCCGACGCGCTAATCTCAAACTGGCTCTGCACAATCGGTTGACCCTCAAAGGCGCTCACGACTGCCTGAATGGCCTCCTGCTGATATTCCAGGGACGAATCGAATTTGAGTTTCATATTAATTCTATTTCTTTTTTAAACTTTTTAAGGTTGACGCGTTTGCAACACGATCAATAATTGCCTTCATAATCTCATCAAGAGGCTTTCCTGCGTTATAATCAGTCGGAACAGCGTAGTCGGCGCGGTTTTCTTCCAATAATCTATGGGCCAGATCCTTAGAAGATGGATGACTTTTTGTTTTACGCTTTTTCGGATCATAAACCGCAATGGCATATCCACCTTGGTACTTCACCATCTTCATTGAAGGTATATCCGTCTCACCATCACCAATATAAACCATATTAGTAAAGGGAACGGGGCGTTCATCTTCAGGAAGGTATTTGTTTATAGCCGTATTATCATATGAATTATGGATACCCTTATTGATACGGAATAAATATTGGGTTTTGTTCGTATAGTTTACAGCAAGTGCTGGCCATTCCGCTATGCCGTCCGTGTTATACATAAAGCCAGAAGCAAAAATGTAACGGAACTCCTTAGCGATAGGGGTGCCCTCAACAAGTTCACGCAAACCAGACGATATGATGTAATGCTCAACCTTGACGCCCTTAGTCTTGCCATAAGCGTTTATCCGGCCGAACCACTTATTAACTCCAGTAAAAAAATTTAAATTCTTTCCATGTCGAATGAATGCTTCTTTCTTGATTGATTGGTCTTTTGCCTTAGCATATTTTAACATTAAGGTCATATAGGCCAAAATCTCATCCATATCCTGTTTTCTAGCAAGTGCTTTCACTTCAGGCCAGAATACTGTTGGCGTTTTCCCAATTTCAGGCAAAAAAGAATGCTCCTGCATATTACCAGGAGCTAGGGTGCCATCAAAATCATAAGAAATTGCTAGAGGAATTAGTTTCTTTGTCATTTAGATTCCTTATACAGTTCTGAATATAATTTCGCTCTCGGATGCAGCAGCGCGGGCGGCGAAGGTTTGTACGGCGTTGGTTTTTAGCTGGTCGTTACCTTTGAAGCCTTCATCAAGGCAGATCACCTGAATGGGGTCAGCTTCGGCCATGGCATCGATCACGGCGCTGGTAAGGTTCTTGTCCAGACATATGAGCAATGCACCGTCCGCAATGCTAAACACTTCCTTGTCCGCCAAGGTCAGGCGCTCCACAGTGGTGGTCAGCTCAAAGCCGGATTTGAGCAGCAGTTCATACAGAATATCCTCAGCCTCAGCCGCCGCATCTATATGGTCCACATGCATATCCAACTGCACTTCATCAAATGCGTTTGCATCCCCATCCCAAATTTTGAAGTTTGATGTATCAAGCTTGAACACTTTAAAACCAAGATCGAGATCTCCCGCACCATCAAGGTCTAGCGATCCTTCATTCTCTGCTTTAATCACCGCCCCCACACGACGGATACGTTCTTTTCCAATGTCCGCGATAGTGTACATTCCGATTTTTCTTGCTGCAGAATCATTCTCAACTGGCTCAGGTAATTGAACAGTTATATACTTCATATTTGTATTGTGCTTAGCATTATAAGAAAGAACACCATGGGCTGTTGTTCCCGACCCAGCAAAAAGATCTAGAACAATAGAGTTCTTTGTTGCGCCTTGAGATAATAATTCTTCAATTAACTGGTAAGGTTTAGGATACAAGAATACTTTATCCCCAAATAAGCTCTTCAGATCTTTAGTAGCTTGGCTATTCAAAGGCGTAATTAAGGCCCCTTGAGGTGGATTCTTTTTATTTGGGGCTTCTATCCATGTTGATACAGGTAGCACTGCCTTCATAGCTTCACTTTTGAACCGTTTAAGCATGGGCGTCCCTGTAGATAACTTAGGGAATATAACTCTGCCTTCTTCTATTTTTGTTGCCATCGTTATGCTACTATATGGCCAATAACGGCCTTTAGGTGGCCAAAACTCATTCCCTGTTGAAGGGTCAATGATCGCATAATAAGTATCGCCACCCGGCTTACCTGCACTCAAGTTGTCAGAAATCCAATCACCTCTTACGTCACCATCAGGATTCGAGTATTTCTCAAAAGAGCGCTTAATACCATTTAACTGATTTTCATGCCTGGAATATGCCAATATATATTCATGATCTTCACTAACATTACTAACAGCGTCCATAGCACCACTTCGACGCTTCCATACAAATGTACCTAGAAAATTTTCTTCACCAAATACTTGGTCACATAGTGCCTTCAAATTTGCCTGTTCATGATCATCGATGGAAATAAAAATAACTCCATCTTCACGCAATAGGTTTTTAGCGAGATACAGGCGCGGATACATCATATTGAGCCAATTGGAGTGAAAACGCCCAGCCGTGTCGGCATTGGTCGAAAACGTGCGGCCCTCAGCATCTTTTTGACCCGTATATTCCATATAAGTATCAAGATTCTCAGCGAATTTGTCAGGATAGATAAATTCATTACCTGTATTGTAGGGCGGGTCGATATAGATCATCTTCACTTGGCCGAAGTATGACTTCTGGAGCAGTTTCAGGACCTCAAGGTTGTCCCCTTCGATGAACAGGTTCTCACTGGCATCAAAATCAACAGACTCTTCTCGGCACGGCTTTAACGTGGCCACAGAGGGCGCCTGAATGACCTTCATGCAATCGGCTTTGCCCGGCCAATTGAGGCCAAAACGCTCCTTACTGCTATCAACTATATCCCCCAGCACCCGACGTAGCGCATCAAAGTCCACCTTGTCCTCAGTAAAGATCTCAGGAAATAGATTTTTTAACTGTTTCCGTTTCTCTGCTGCGATGTCCATAGTAGTAAGATCAAGTTTTTGCGGCCCAAATTTCATTTATATAGTTCTTTCCACTTAATTTTCACCAAGCCGATATCCAGACTCAACTAAAGCCCAAAAAAAATCAATATTGTTAATGCGATATTGCCTATCTTCATGATACGGTCTACGGCCACTTTCTGGCACTATGTTCAACTCTTGAAATTCATCTAATAAATCATCTATTGAATTATAATAAATACGACACTCCACCCCCCATTTGTTTTGCTGGATTTGGTAGTGAGGCCCTTGGCTTATATTTATGCCTGTTGCATCAAAATAATTCTCAGCGAATCTGGTCGCCTTGCTTGCAGGCACTCCTACTTCAAGTAATACATCTTTAGCCACTTTAAAAAAATCTATATCCATATCAATATTTCCCTATATTTTCCAACGCACTTTACTGCCTCAATGATAGTAAAGTGTTATTTTTCACTTCCCGGCAACTAAGCCTTTGACTCACTTGGTCAATTTTCTCAAGATTCTTATTATTGCTCACTTGCGAGACCTTCTTGGTTTTGCTCTAACGCCATATATAAAATATGCGCCCAATCTTTGGGGAATTTCTCCCTCACATCACCTGCACTAGTTTGCAGATTATATATAATACCAGTATTCTTCCTGACTGTGCCATAGCCCCATTTTTGCTGCAACGGGAATTTAACCTCAAAACGACTAAGGGGCGGCAGTGTATCATGCTCGGGTTTTAACATAACCAAATGCGACCCGTGGGACTGTATTTTCAAATTCAAGACGCATGGGATGAATTTTCATCGGAGCAGGCAATTTATTTTCTATTAACATGAAGACCGCTGCGTCATCAACTTCATTGTCAGGCATATCCATACGACGCGTGCCGAACGCACGAATTGAATGGATTTTGAAGTTCTCGTCCTTCTTCAGTGTTGCCCATAAAGCAATGGCTACCGCCCCAATTGTACCGACAGCAGCAAATGCACTAATCACCAATGATCCTATTTCATATGCTGTCATTTATTAACTCTCCGGGTCCTCTCACGTTTCTTTCTCGGCACCATTTGTTTATACTCATTCCACTTTATTTCGAAAATGGCGTCATTTTCGTGGTTAGTTTTGTGGAAATTACTCAACTCCATCAAGTCTCTCAATTTCCCATTCATGATAGGTCTGATTAGTTCCCATAACTTTCCATGCACGCCGCCCATTTGCGGCCCTCCCATTAGAAACAGCAGCCGCTGCACTGGGGCTCTTAAAAGCATAATTTTGAGAAAATTTTCTGAGTTTTCCATCTTCCACTAGCACACCTGTTTTCACCAACTCATTATGCAATCCCATATAGGTATGCCCTTTCATACCTGTCCATTCAGCTTTGGCCTGTGACCCTGCTTGTACGATAAAATCCCCCCCATCTGTTACCGCTGTTGCGTGAATACCATGTTTTTTAGTGTGGAGTACAAACACAGGGGAAGCTAGCCGTTGTTCAACAACCTTCTCTATTTTTATCCCCGGCCTTGTATCTGCCAGAAAAAAGTCAATTCGAAGTGCGGGCAGAACCAACAGGACATTCTCAAGGAAGCCTTCCATATTGCAGATCGCCGCCTCCGTCAGCGATGGCAGGGGCGGCGTAGTACCATTCTCAAGTTTAACCTTGCCAATTGTACGTGCAATATCAATCAGTCTACTTTCCAGGTATTTCACATGTGCTTTATTTAGCTGATCATCTGAATCCGTGATAAGGATAGCCGTATCCCACCAATCTTTTTTATTGGTATGTTGTTTGATACGCTCGCGGATTTCTTCTGTCTCACCGATATAAGCAAGCGGGCCATCATCATTTTCACCGAGCAGAATATAGATGCCTGTACGGCTGGTTTCTTTACGATCCAAAGCTTCCTTGATCTGACTACGGCGTGTCATTAAGACATGGCCAGTCCACTTAAACGGAACCTGTGCTGTCAGCATCCCGTCCGGCTTGCCATTAATGAAGAATAATTCGAGAGACCGCCCCTTTGCTGTGCCCATATCTTTCCCCTAACTGATCTTTTTACGAATGCACAGCATGGTAAGATGAAATCTAATCAAATACAAGATAGCTGTCTTATTCATTCGATATATGCATTATTAAATCACAAAAAATTCTTACCTGATCCACCCTCAATTCTTTCTTTCGTGACCAATCACACATTAACTTACAGGTTATAATTTTTCTTAGTTTAGCATTTTTGCCAATTTACATAAATTTAGGCCTTACAGTATTTTTAAGAAATAATTTTTATACATGAGAGGTGCAACAATGCTTACAACCCTTATTTCGTCTTACTTCACGACTAACAGTGGACGTAGGAGAACCTATTTTTTTGGCAATTAAGTGGGTTGAAAACTGGCCAGAAAACATCTTATTATTCCCCCCATTCTTACGAAGCAAGTCCAGAATTCATTCCTCAAAGGGCAAAAACATTTGATTTTTATCTTTTTGCTCCGTCTCTATCTCCGAAAAAGAGACGAACAAACCTTCTGAATCATATTTCAACTCTACTTTTATTTTAAATTTTGAAGCAAGTTCGGGAAAGTAAGTTAAATTTTGCCCCTCAATAATTGATGCATGAGGAAACCGAACGGAATTTTTCTTTACGCGAGGATAAAAAAAGTTTCTTGCGCTCGTTTCTTCAATTTCAGGTAATGTCAACTTAGTACCATCCCTTCTATCCGAAGTTTCGACTAAAACGATCCCTTTATTAAATCCTCCACGCTTTCGGCTCTTTTCAAGAGAAATATTTTCTATTTCTTTAAACTCGATTTCCTCTAATGATATTAGACCTTTTAAAACATCAAATATATCTGCCAATTCTTCTTTAATATCTGAATCTTCTTTTGCACCCAAGTATTCCTGTAATTCTTCAATCAATTTAGCAGATAATGCCGCCTTTAATTTATCTGGAGGCAACTTTGTTCTGACCACCCTCTCGCCAAACCGAGCTATTTTCTCAGGAATTTTATCCCGAACAAGTTTACCGAAAGTTCTTTTCTGCCTCACTCGTGCAATTGAATTTTGTGGGTCAGATGCATAAATAGTAACACCTTTCCCCTTCAATAAAAAATATGCATGCCCCAAAATTGATCCGTTAATTACTACAGGAAGGTCATGTTTTACGGCTATTTCAGCGATTTTTGAAACAAAAACAGTATTTCTTATAAAATCGACTTCTGGTTCAATCCGTAATGTTACTTTTTTAAGAATATTTTTCTCAATATTCTCCAAATCATTTTCATTTTTTATTATAATTTCACGATATTCAGGCGGAACCGCAACAAGAGAATTCTCCGATGTATTACTGGCACGATACCAAGGTAAATTAGTTCCTAAATTTGCATATTTGGGAATATCGCAAAACCACATAACCTGAGCATCATCGTCAATATTTATAGAAATTTTTCGTGTCTGGGCCGCAATATATAAAATATCCTTTGTAGATAAGACCTGCTTTCTTACACTAGACATTTCAACTTTTTCATATTGCCATTTACCAACTGAATTTTCTTTTAAAAAATTTGGTTTATATCTTATTTTTTTAGCAATATTGCCACTTATTAAATTAACTTCAAATGTATTATGAGCATCAAACTGAAGACCATCCGGCAAGCCCCATAAGCTATCAATATAAACAATTTCATCACCCTTACGATACAAAGACCACGCAGCTGAAATCGCAGGAATGAACCTATGCACAATAAAACAAATTTTCTCTTGATCAGCTCCGTCGTTTACAAGAGTATTAAATGTTTCAACCATAAAATCAAATGCACCTTTAGCGGAAATTGTATCTGTACGAGGTAAATTAAACTCTTTTTTATTTTCACCACAAATATCTACACGCACAACACCCTTATTCACGGTGATGTCTTCTAATTCTTTGATTAATAATTGTTTTTCTTTACTGGATTTTATGACTTGGGCTAATACTTCCCCGGAAACATAGTATATCTTGTGTAATGGTTTTTCTGCATTAACGTCAAAATCTCTAATTAATCTTAATTTATGCCAACTTACATCATCACATACACTGTATTGTTTAAAAAAAATTAATTTCTCTGGATAGAGCTTCAAATATTGGTCTTTATAATCTGTTTCTAATTTTGTGGGATCCACCCCAGATCCATCATCTATTTCAAAATCTAATTGTAACAAAACAACTTGATTTAAACAAAATCCCCATTCAAATAACATTCTTGTTTTAAATTTATCAATGGCCCATCTAGCAACTCTCCGCAAACTTTTTTCGAGGTGAGATGTTTTATTACAAAATAAATTTGCACTATCATCCGGGGGGACGATCCTTGTAGAATTAATGTTATAGACGTGCATCTGGTTATTTTTTTCTTGTATTACTCTCCAGCGTTCACGCGTCGGCATAAAGCGAACTTCATTGGACATGTGGCCCTGTATTTCCAATGGTTGAAATTTCTGTACAATTATAGCTATTGCATCAACGCTTACCTTTTCAGCATGACCTTTCGAATAACTCGAAAAAATCTTCTCTACCGTAACGAAAATATCGTCTTTTGTGAAATGAGGTGGAATAGAAAAAGAGTCATATTTCCCTCTATCATTTAGGCCCTCATTTGTCGCACTCGACCGAAATATAACACTTTGCAAGTGTTCACCAGAAACTTCTATTAAAAGCTCCCATATTTCATTAAATACATCTTTAAGGACTTGTTCTACATTCGTTTTTCCTGCGGATACCCATTTTGTATAATAATTACACGGAATAACAAAATAGGGAAAAGTCCACTTCTGCGGTATTAAACTTAATCCTTTTGCCTTAGTGCCATAGTACTCATCACAGCATTCCAAATTTTTATCAAATTTTCTAAGGGAATGACATTTGTATAAAGCTATTTTCTTTGACATTTTAACGCTCGCCAGGTTTTGAATCTTTGACCGTACCAAACAATGCGTTTGACAAATTATTCAATACACCAATCAAACTATCTGAAAAGTATCCCGTTAAAAATCCGAACCATATACAAACACTCCAGTTACCAAACTCTTTGTGATCAAATGGTCGAATTAACTCAGAAAAGACCAATGCTGTAAATACCACTGAAATAATACAAGATGTCAATGGAACAAAATAACGCCAATATACTCTATCCTCATTCCAATATCCCTTTGCAACGGAATGAATAAGCCATTTTATTGAAAAAGTCGCACCTCCAATAGTACCAAAACAACCAACAAACACATAGGTTAGAAATTTAGGAATGGACGAACCTACCAATCGTTCCAATACGTCATTGAGCCAAAAAATATTAGTATTATTGGATAAGCCAACAACAAGCAAAGATACTACAAGTGCCCCAACAACAACAGCTGCAAGAACCATCGCCTCAATTTTAATTTTTATCTTAATGTCTTCTGGGTAACGCGAATGATATTGAAGCTTCCGCCTACCATCTGTGTTGGATATATTACTATGATTTACAGCCGTCGCGGTGTCTTCAGTCGAATTTTCATCGTTATTGTCCAAAGCCACTTACCCCAAAAAATTATGCCATCATATTAATTGTAACAGCAATATTATCAACATACGGATGCTCACTATAATCCCACTTATTGGGCACAAATAAATTTTGGGCA
>JAESQY010000200.1 GCA_016764915.1 Aliivibrio sp.
CCCGCACGACCCTTTTTAGGCATTGCGCCATTCGAGCAAAAAGAAATATTAGCCATATTGCAAGATCACTTAATGAGTACCTAAAACGCAGGACAATATGCGTCCTGCATTGTCTAATAAGTTGCGTCCTGTAACGTGATTTAAGCACTTAATACTGATTAGTTGCGTAATGATGCTGATTTACTAATAAGATCGCTGTACGGCTTTTATAAAATGTTTATAAAAACGCTTTGTGTATGAATTGGTTTGACTTGTTACCGTAATAACAAATTTAATGTTTATAAGCAATACCGTGGTCGCTATTTGCCATTCATGGCACCGCGACCTTAGTGCATCCTGCACGTCATTTTAGTAACTCAGGTTATTTTAACTAACGCGCCCACGTTGCCATCATGGCGGCATGAAAACATTTCAACAAACAACCTTACTCCCAAAAACGGCTTTAGCGGTTTTAACCCAGCAGCATTCAAAAAATAATATCGCCTTAGCCGTATTAACGTTTTCGGTTGGCGCGCTTGATCATGCCAATAGCCAACGGGTGCAATTATTACCCGATGGCGAATTTAGTGCTAAAGATGGTCGCCCGTTTGATGTAGCCAATGGCAAGTGGACAATGGACGCCCAAGCCTTTGCTAATTTAAAAGCCAGTGCCAGCACCCGTACTAACGACTTTCATTTTGATTACGAGCATCAAACCATGCTCAGCGAAGACAACGGCAAACCTGCACCGGCGGTGGGTTGGTTTAACGATTTAGAATACATACCAGGACAAGGGCTATTTGCCGCCAAAGTTGATTGGACTCCTAAAGCCAAACAGCATATTAACGACAAAGAATACCGTTATACCTCAGCGGTATTTTCTTATGATCCCACCACGGGTCGCCCCCTAAGTTTAGAGCATGTGGCATTAACTAATGACCCGGCTCTTGATGGCATGAAAGCCCTCGCCGCGCTTAAACAAACACATAAAAATTCCAACAAAAAAACAACTTCTGGCAAATCTGCCACTAACTCAACTGGAGAAATCCCCATGAATGAAGCACTAACGCTTTATCTTGAATTACTTGGCGTAAGTATCGACGGTGTAGATTTCACCAACGAAGCCGCCCTTAAAAAAGTTCAAGACCAAGGTAAAACCGCCCTAGTGGCCTTAAAAGCTAAAGCGGATAAAGCCGGCACGTTACAAGCTGATTTAGACACCGAGCGCAATACCGTGGTTGCCTTAAAAGCACAAGGCGGTAAAGCCGACCCTGCCAAGTTTGTACCGGTAGCAACGTACAACGCTTTGGCGGTTGAAGTGGCCGCCCTTAAAAATGGCTCAGACGAAAGCACCATAGCGCAATTGTTAAAAGACAATGCCACCAAAATTATTGGTCAAGCCGACCGTGATTATCTTGAAAGCTTAGGTAAAAGTGCGGGTGTTGCCGCCCTTAAAGCAGCGCTTGAGCCGCGTGTAGCCATTGCTGCCCTAAAAGGCACGCAAACAGGTGGTAAAGACAAACCTAACGATAAACCCAAAGACGGTAAATTAACCGTCGAGCAAATTGCTATTTGCAAAAACATGGGCATTAGCCATGCCGACTTTAAAGCACAATTAACACCAGGAGAATAATAATGGCGTTAACTAACGATAGACCCACCCCTCGCCGCGCCAATATTGATAATAACGACCCCGTAGCGGCCGCTAAAAAAATATTTGCTGGTGCCATTGTCATGCTTGACGTTTTAGGTAATGCCACACCAGGGGTAACCGCAACGGGCTTAATTGCGCGCGGTGTTGCTCAAGAAAATGTTAATAACGCCACCGGTGCAGCAGGTGCAGTCACGGTTAAGTCAATGAAAGGTTGTTTTCGTTTTAAAAACGACGGATCAGTTACGCGCACCGATATTAGCAAAACCGCTTTTGTGGTAGACGACGAAACGGTTGCTAACACCAATGGCACTAACACCCGTAGCGCCCTTGGAATAATTACCGACGTAGACGCCATTGGTGTTTGGGTTGCACTTTAAACTTGCTTAGGAGAACTCAAGCATGATCATTAATAAAGCAAACTTAGCCGCCTTATTTATTGGCATTAAAACCGCCTTTAACAAAGGGTTAAAAGACACCACCACCTATTGGCAAAAAATAGCCACTTTGGTGCCGAGTACCACCAAAGAAGAAAAATACGCCTGGTTAGGACAATTTCCACGCATGCAAGAATGGTTAGGCGACCGCCAAATTAAAAACCTTGCCGCGCACGACTACAGCGTTAAAAACAAAAAGTTTGAGTCAAGCGTGGCAATACCGCGTGACGATTTAGACGACGACACCCATGGCGTATTTACGCCACTGTTTGAAGAAATGGGTTATGCCGCTTCAACGCATCCAGACGAGTTAGTCTTTACGTTATTAGCCGCAGGTTTTACGGGGTTGTGTTACGACGGCCAATTCTTTTTTGATGTTGATCACCCCGTCGGTAATGAAGACAACGGCGTATTGTCGGTGTCTAACATGCAAGCAGGTGCGGGTAACCCGTGGTTTTTACTCGATGTAAATCGCCCGTTAAAACCGATTATTTTTCAACGTCGCCGCGACTATGCCATTAAAAGCATGACCAAAGAAGACGATGAAAACGTGTTTATGCGCGACGAATATCGCTACGGTATTGATGCGCGAGTTAATGCGGGTTTTGGTTTATGGCAGTTAGCGTTTGGCTCTAAAGCGACCTTAAATGCCGCTAACTTTAAATTAGCTCGTACCGCGATGAAAAGCTTAAAGTCTGACGAAGGTCGCCCACTTAACGTCATGCCTAAGTTGTTAGTGGTCGGTGCCAGCAACGAAGCCGCCGCTGAAGACTTAATTAAAATTCGCGACTTACCTGGTGGTGGCACTAACCCACTGTATAACGCGGTTGAAGTACTTGTAGTGCCGTGGCTGGACTAACGTGCTAACCGAATAAGATCATCTCCCAAGTGAAGTCGTCTAAGGAAGCGACGACTTTATTTTAAAACCATTTTTAATAGTTAAAAATTATTCAAATAAAAAACTGGAGTATTCCATGAGTAAATTAAATTTAATCGCCCTTATTGTTATTAGTTCCATGACAACGGGGTATCGCCGAGCAGGTATTGCGCTAGAACAAGGCGAAAATCGCTTAGCCGACGTTAACGAAGCGCAATACCATTTATTAAATGATGATCCTATTTAGCCGTTAGCGTTGATGAGCAAGAAAATAAACTTGATGTAACACCTGACGTAGGCGGGGATTTATCCGCGCAAGATAATAAAACCAAAAACGCGGTTAAAACCACGACTACAAAAAAAGCACCAGTAAAAAAAACGCAGGCTAAATAACTATGCCTTATTGCAGCAAGCAAGACTTAATTGACCGCTTTGGTTTTGACGAGTTAGTACAACTCACTGATGATGCTAATACAGGGGTAATTAACGACGTAGTACTTAACCAAGCGATAGCGGATGCTAGTGCAGAAATGGACGGCTACTTAGCCAGTCGTTACAGCCTACCACTGGTATCACAACCGCAAGTACTAAAACCGCTTAGCTGCAATATTACCCGTCATTTACTGCACGATGAAGCCGCTGGTGATCAAGTCACCAAGCGTTACGATGCGGCAATAAAATCGTTAGTGAATATTAGCAAAGGCATTATTTCACTTGGGCTAACTAATACCGGCACTACCGCCCAAAGCAACGATTTAGCTGAAATGCAAAGCAGCGGTAGTGTTTTTGCGCGCAGTAAATCAACAGGTTTTATCTAAGGTGAAGCGCTGATGTATAGCACCATTGAAAACCGCATTGCTTTGCTAACTGACGCAAATGCCAAACGTGTATTTAATCAGGTTAAATCAGCACTTAATTTAGCGGTAGTTAAAACAGGCAGCGTACCTAAACCGTATTGCGCGTATGTAGTACCTGTTAGCGATAGCACTAAAAATTTAATGAACGATGCCAGCGGTTCAATTGAACAAATTACCACTACCTTTGGTGTTGTGGTGGGCATTCAAAGTCGTAATGATCCAACGGGCGAAAAAGGCAATCAACTGCTGCAAAGCATTTTAAGTACTTTACGCCTTAGCTTAATGGCGTATTCGCCCAAAATTGGTTATAGCGGTTGCAAATTAGCCGGTGGCAACTTGCTGAATATGAGCGATAACGGACTTTGGTGGTTAGAAAAATTTTCAACAACGTACAACTTGGAGTCAAGTTATGAACAGTAAAAAAACAAGCAACGAAACCAATAAAAAAGCGGTTGTTGAACAACCACAAGCACCAATTTTGTCAACGCAGCAACAAGCCGCGCACGACAATGCAACTACGCAAACTAAAAACGATGGTTCGCATATTGAACAACAACGTGCGGCACGTTTAGCGGCGCTAGCCAATAAAGACCAAACCAATGTAAATAATAAGGAGGCAAGCTAATGTCTATTTTAACCGGTGAATATATTTTTGCTGCCAAAGTTGAAACCACTTACGGCACCGACGCAACACCAACCACCATACTTAATGCGATGCGTGTTAAAGCCAATATTGATATTGCCAAAGTTGAACTCGAAGGCATGGAATACGACAGTGGCCGCACCGGTGCTAAAGGTTCGTTAGAAAAACGTCGCTGGGTTGAAGGTAGCCTTGACGCGTATTTAGCAGGCAGTGGCACCGCCGTAGGTATTGCGGCTATTGCACCCCTAATGCAAGCGGCAGGCTTAAAACTAACCGTAAACGGTACTACCGATGTGGCGGTAACGTTAGACGATATTGCCAACGCAGCCAGTATAACCGGTAAATTTTATCGTGGTACTGCCTTGCAAACGCAAGTAGGCGCACGTTGTGATTGGGAAATTGAGCTCAGCGTTGATAATTTACCGCGCCTTAAATTCCCCAACTATAAAGCCATTTATAGCGCACAAGTTAATGGGGCTAAACCTGCGGCCGCTGATTTGTCAGCGTTTTTAAATCCGCTACCTACCGATCCTATTAGTTTTGTTACCCAATCAATTTTTGGTTTTAACGCCAAAATTAGCAAGGTAACCATTAAAGGCGGTAACGAAGTGGTGTATGTGCCCGAATCTGCCAGTGTTGAAATTGTTGACCGCACAGTCACCATTGACGTTGAATTTAAAGAGCCAACGCCTGACGTAAAAGACTTTTACGAACTTATTGGCACCTATGGTGTTATTAATTTGCAGCATGGCCAAAACGTAGTCAACGTCGGTAATATTTTTGAAGCCAACGCCGCTAATGCGCAGTTAACCAATGTAAGCAGTAGCGAACGTAACAAAATTAGTTATTTAAACTGCTCGTTTGAATGTATTCCAACCGCTGCCAATAACGAATTAACCATGAAAATGCGCTAATTGTAGGTTGGGCTTTAGCCCATTACACAAGGCCGTACACATTAAAACCGTCATCCCCGAGTGTTTTTATCGGGGAACGATGACTTAACCTTTAACCGTCATCCCCGAGTGTTTTTGTCGGGGAACGATGACTTAACCTTTTAACCGTCATCCCCGAATGTTTTTATCGGGGAACGATGACTTAACCTTTAACCGTCATCCCCTAATGTTTTTATCGGGGATCTAAGAGAGTAAAAATGAAATTTCAATTAAACGCATTAAAACAAGGCCGCTTTAAAAAAGAAGTAGTTATTAGCATTCC
>JAESQY010000201.1 GCA_016764915.1 Aliivibrio sp.
AAAAAAGAGTATTTTTATCATTTCTCTGCCTTAAAGTGACCTGATTTTCCGCCCGTTTTTTCTAATAAACGTACCTGTTCAATGACCATATCTTTTTGTACGGCTTTACACATATCATAAATAGTGAGTGCCGCTACTGATGCTGCGGTCAGTGCTTCCATTTCAACACCTGTTTTACCCGATAATTTACAGCAAGATTCAATCCTCACCTTATTCAGTTCAGGTAGCGCTTCAAGTTGCACTTCGACTTTAGTAAGCAACAGAGGATGACACAGAGGAATTAAATCCCACGTTCTTTTTGCGGCTTGAATACCCGCAATTCTTGCAGTGGCAAAAACATCGCCTTTATGATGATCCCCAGAAACAATCAGTGCAAGTGTTTCTGGTGCCATCTGTACAAATGCTTCAGCACGGGCTTCGCGTACGGTTTCGGATTTGGCCGAAACGTCCACCATATTGGCTTCACCCGATGCATTAATGTGCGTAAAATTTTTCATATTTTGTATACCTTAATTCTTAACCGCCAATGGAAGCTAAATGAGGCGTCATTCCTGAATGGCCATCATGCAGAAAGTGCCCTTTGGCTTTACCTTCTAATTGAGTCGAAATTCGAGCTATTAAGTCTGCTTGCTGATTGTCATGTTGAAGTAAATCACGAAGATCAGTGCCATAATCACCAAATAGACACATATGTAATTTACCTTTAGCTGAGATTCTGAGCCTGTTACAACTTTGGCAAAAATCTTTTTCATAAGGCATGATCAAACCAATTTCACCCATATAATCGGGATGAACAAAAACTTGTGCAGGGCCATCATTCTGGCTTTTTATCTTTAAGATCCAGCCATTGGCAATCAGATGATTTCGAATGCTCACACCCGATTTATGGTGTTTATCAAACATATGATCCATTTCACCAGTTTGCATGAGTTCAATGAATCGAAGTTGAATCGGACGAGTTTTAATCCAATGTAGAAACTGTGGAAGCTCTTGAGAATTCAGATCTTTGAGCAAAACCGTATTGATCTTAACCTGTTCGTAACCCACTTCAAAAGCTCTATCGATACCTGACATCACTTCATGGAATTTGTTTTCACCGGTGATTTGGTGAAACATATTGGGATTCAAACTATCAACACTGACGTTAATGTGGGTCAAGCCTGCCTCTTTCCATGCCCCAACCTCTTTTTGCATACGATAACCATTGGTCGTCGTGGCAATTTTCTTTATGTTAGGCTGATCGGCTACACAGCGGATGATATCAACGAAATCTCTACGTAGGCTTGGTTCACCACCAGTAAGACGAATCTTTGAGGTACCGCTAGCGGCAAACGCACCGACAATACGTTTGATTTCATGAATGTTTAGGAATGCAGGCCTCTTACTCTCTTGACGGTAACCATCTGGAAGGCAGTAGGTACACTTAAAATTACAGACGTCTGTAAGTGATAATCGCAAATAATAAAATTTACGATCAAAGTTATCTTCGAATTGTTTTATCACGGAACACCTTTCCAAACACGGGAGGCCGACTCATTTCCAAGCGGACCCTTGTGACAACATCGTCACTGGCTCTATTTACTTATCAAACCTATTTTTGAGAGACTTAGCGAATAGAGCTCGGAGTTCTTGTAACCAGGATGGGTTACTAGTCACTATAAAATACTCAATAATTGATTATATTTCCATTCAATAGATCAACAATTTCCTTTTTTTATTTTGATCTGCGACAATTCTTAAGTAAATTAGCTACGAAGAGGTAGGGATTGATGACAACTCAATCATCAAAGCAGATAGTGGCCATTGGCGGTGGTCATGGTTTAGGTCGAGTTTTATCAGCTCTTAATAAATATGGCAGTAATGTTACTGGCATTGTCGCAACGACTGATAACGGCGGTTCTACTGGTCGTATTCGAGAGTGCCAAGGTGGCATAGCCTGGGGAGATACCAGAAATTGTATTAACCAGCTAATTACAGACCCATCCATAAGTTCGATGATGTTTGAGTATCGATTTAAAGGCGTTGGTGAATTAGATGGCCATAATCTTGGTAATTTAATGCTGACAGCACTTGATAATTTAAGTATTCGCCCTTTAGATGCCATTAATTTAATTCGAGATATGCTTAACGTAGAAATCAAAATCATTCCGATGTCGGAGCACCCTTCGGACCTTGCTGCTTTGACCACCAGTGGGGTAAGAGTGAATGGGGAAACCAGTATTGATGAGATGAGCGAAACATTACAACGGCTCTATCTAGATCCTGCCGTCACGGCCACTTCTGAAGCAATTCAAGCTGTATTGGCAGCCGATCTTATCCTTTTAGGACCTGGCAGTTTTTTAACCAGTATAATGCCACCACTACTGCTACCTGAATTAGGCAAAGCCATCGCCGAAAATAAACAAGCCAAACTGGTCTTTATTGATAATCTTTCACCAGAGTCAGGCCCAGCAAGTTATATGGATAAACAGAGTATGCTGGATTGGTGTGAACGAGCTTGTCAGGGCCGCAAAGTAAATACTATTATTGGTGATATTAACTACCCTGAACTTGAAGAGCATTACCAATGTATTACTACACAACTCGCGTCACCAAATCATGAATGGCGTCATAATCGACAGAAGCTAAAAGAGGCTATCGAGCAGCTTATTATCGACTAAAAGTAGTTCCATCTCTGTTAAAGTATATGTGATAATTTTCAGATAACGAATCAGATGCAGATCTATCCAATCTGCATCTTTTTTATTTGCTTTTTGTTCAAACTCTTGCGCAATTGACGTTAAAGCTTCTGCACCAAAACTTGCCGCACTACTTTTGAAACTGTGGCTTATCTCTTCAATAGTCACTAATGAGGGCTGATTGTTAAGGCTAGATAAGTGTTGCCTAAGTTCATCACAAAATAGGGGTAATAATGAATGTAAATTTTCTCTGCCGACGTCCTCAATCAGCTGTTTCACTACGGCAACGTTAATGTACTGTAAGCGCTTCCTTTTATCATCCATATCAAATTGTGTCATTCGCTATGTCCAACGCTGTATCTTTCGGTAAATGGTTGACGGGCTGACTTCTAAAAACGACGCTGCTTTAATAATATTGCCGTCACAAGCATCTATGGCGCTCTGTATTATTCTTCGCTCAGCAATCCACAATGGTTCTATTATCACCGTTGTTTCAATGCTAATTTTATCTTTTTCATTTTTCGCTTCACTCTCTGAGAAATCAGAAGTCGACGGATTCGTTTCAGGTATCCTCAGATCGATATTCAATGGCGAAGGCAACATATCTAAAGTCACCTCTTTGCCTTTATTTAATACCACCACATTTCGAATCACATTCTGCAATTGTCTTACGTTACCAGGCCAATCATACTCTTCAAATCTATTGGTAACCTCTCGACTAAAAGTCACAAAATCTCTCCCCTCTTCCTTAGACATATGACCGAGTATTGAGTGACCGATTTCAATCACATCATCCCCTCGTTCACGTAAAGGGGGCATAGCTAACGGGATCACATGCAAACGATAATACAAATCCTCACGAAGTCGCCCTTGTTCTACCTCCTTCCAAGGATCTCTGTTAGTCGCACAAACAAACCGTACATCAACACTGATCGTTTCAGATGACCCTACCTTCTGGAAGGTACTGGTCTGAATGAAGCGCAATAATTTTTTCTGCACATCTAAACTCATTTCGCATATTTCATCAAGAAACAGCGTTCCGCCATCAGCAAGCTCCGCAGCACCTTTACGATCAGCGACTGAACCTGAAAAAGCGCCTTTAACATGACCAAACAGTTCGCTTTCAATCAACTCTGTCGGAATAGCTGCGCAGTTAATAGCGATAAAAGATTTCTCATTTCGTCTGCTTCTTGCGTGCACAGCCTCTGCGCATACTTCTTTACCAGTACCGCTTTCGCCAATAATAAAAACAGTTGCATTGCTCGATGCTGCTGAATCAATCACTCGATACACTTTTTGCATTAATAAACTACTGCCAATGAAGCCTTGATGGCCTTTCTCTTGCTCTAAATAACGATCTTGAATAATGGTTTTTTTATTGGCTTGATGAAGGGCATTCTGAACTGTTATACGTAATTTATCAGCAGAACAGGGTTTAAGAAGAAAGTCTTGAGCGCCGAATCGCATCGCTTCAACGGCTAAATTTATTGAGCCGTGAGCGGTCATAATAACCACTGGAATATTGGGGTGAATAACCCTCACTTCATGCAGAACATCCATACCTGGCATGTCCGGTAAACGTAGATCCAATAGAATCAGATCAGGGCTGTTTTGTTTTATTAGTTCTAAGGCCATTTTACCCGATGTGACAATATCAACATCATAGCCGAGTGGGTTTAGATACGAGCGATACAGTGCAGCTACGGACATAGTGTCCTCTACCATTAGAACACTTTTTCCTATCATTTTAGCCATGCGATTCTCTTTAGCCATATCACTCAAATGGAACGACACCTGATTGCATATTGCAATCTATTTTTGCATATTGATTCGCATATTGCGAAAAATAAATCCAAACAATGTGATTGATTCTAGGTTTTATGTTCACTTTTTAACTTTAATCATTGGCTCGAACTTTGCTATATTAATAATGATTCTTTTAAGCCAAAAGAATCACCTAGCCAACTGACGTTGTTAGTGAATGCAAATTCATATGAACAATAAAGCCACCCGAATTTATTACGGCTGGCTTTTTTTTTATCTAAAATATCGAGTTAATTAACTATTTATTATAAACCTCTTTCTTAATGCTTCAATTTCATCTCGGGTTTGTGCGGCCATTTCAAACTCTAAATTTTGTGCATGCATGTACATGACGTGTTCTAGTTTTGCTATCTCTTTATCCAGTTGTTGTGGTGTAAAGCTTATATATTCAGCAGAAGGCTCTGCCACCTTTGATAACGCAATTTTTGGTGCTCTTCTTACTTTATGTTTCGCTGCATTTCCTAGTTCTAAAATATCACCTATACGTGCTTTCAAGGCTTGTGGCTTAACCCCACGTTTTTCATTATGTTGTTGTTGTTTTTCTCTTCGGCGATTAGTCTCACCCATCGCTCTTTCCATTGAGCCCGTTATCTTATCTGCATACAAGATTGCTTTACCATTGATATGACGAGCCGCTCTTCCTATTGTCTGAATAAGCGAACGCTCAGAACGTAAAAAACCCTCTTTATCCGCGTCTAATATCGCGACCAAGGAAACTTCTGGCATATCTAAACCTTCACGTAATAAGTTAATACCCACTAACACATCAAATTCACCCAACCTAAGGTCTCTGATTATCTCAACTCGCTCAACAGTATCTATATCAGAGTGTAAGTAACGAACTCGAACGCCATGTTCACTCAAATATTCGGTTAAATCTTCTGCCATTCTTTTGGTTAACGTGGTAACCAGAACCCTTTCATTCAACTTCGCTTTTATACGGATCTCTGACAATAGATCATCAACTTGCGTAGCAACGGGTCTCACTTCAAGTTCCGGATCGAGTAACCCTGTAGGTCGAACGAGCTGCTCCGCAATATCACTGCCAGATTTTTCTAACTCATAATTACCTGGCGTTGCTGAGACATAAATGGTTTGTGGCGCGATAGACTCAAACTCTTCAAACTTTAATGGTCGATTATCAAGTGCAGAAGGCAAACGGAAACCATACTCAACCAACGTCTCTTTGCGTGAGCGATCCCCTTTATACATAGCCCCTATTTGAGATACGGTCACATGGGATTCATCAATGATCAACAGCCCATCCTTTGGCAAATAGTCAAATAGTGTCGGCGGGGATTCTCCATCTGCACGCCCACTTAAATAGCGAGAGTAATTTTCAATTCCTGAGCAGAAACCCAATTCATTCATCATCTCTATATCAAATTGAGTTCGTTGGGTTATGCGTTGCTCTTCAAGTAGTTTGTTATTATCTAACAACTGTGCTTGTCGAATTTTTAGATCCACTTTTATCTGTTCAATAGCCTCAAGGATTTTCTCTCTTGGTGTTACATAATGCGTTTTTGGATAAACCGTATAACGCGGAAGGTCTTTTTGTGTGACAGCACCTGTTAACGGGTCAAAAATGCTTATCCGTTCTACTTCATCATCGAACAACTCAATTCGGATTGCATCATGCTCTGACTCTGCGGGAAAGACATCAATGACCTCCCCTCGAACTCTAAATGTGCCTCTTTCAAATGCCATGTCGTTACGAGAATACTGAAGCTCAGCTAACCTTCTTATAATATCTCGCTGATTGATAAAATCTCCTCTTCGCAAATGAAGCATCATTTTTAAGTATGAATCAGGATCTCCTAACCCATAAATAGCAGAAACGGAAGAGACAATAATCGCATCTTTTCTTTCTAATAACGCTTTGGTCGCAGAGAGTCTCATCTGTTCAATATGAGCATTAACAGAAGAATCTTTTTCAATGAAAGTATCCGTGGTCGGAACATACGCCTCAGGTTGGTAATAGTCATAGTACGAAACAAAATATTCTACCGCGTTGTTTGGAAAAAACGCTTTCATTTCACCATACAGCTGAGCCGCTAACGTTTTATTCGGAGCCATAATTAAAGTAGGTCGTCCTGATTGAGCAATAACATTAGCCAACGTAAATGTCTTACCTGAACCAGTAACTCCTAATAGTGTTTGATGAGCTAGACCTGAATCTAGACCATTATTGAGATCATTAATGGCATTAGGCTGATCACCTGCAGGTTGATACTCTGACACTAACTCAAATTCACTACTCATCGCGTAACCTCATTTACTTCCACTTCAATATTTCTCAAACCAGAATGTACTGTAAAAATATACACTACTTTTATATCCATCGTCGTAATTTAGGCTCGATGATTACAAAAATTGATGAATCAGCAACAAAATATAATTATGTGACATCTGACTGTAGATTTCTATTTCTACTTCACGTAATATGTCCGTCCTCCTATGTGAACTCCACTCCTCATATTTATAGATGTCAACAGTTAATACAGTAGTTTTCCCCAGAAAAGTTACCTGTTCACTTTGCAAGCAATTGCCATTTTTTGTCACTAGTGTCACTTATATAAATATTTAATCACCACATCACACCATAACTAACTCATTGATTTTTTATCATATATTTATTTGATCTATTAACTGTTTTTTTACACATCTCTAGGTTCTACAAGGCTTCAACATGGTTATATCTGACTCATCAACATAGTTATCCACAGTTTTAGTGGATAACTAATTACAGCCTTTTGATTAAACGGGTCAATGAAAGTCAATCTTTTTTTACAACAAAAATATAGATAAATAAAAATCAATTTTTCATTGAATCTAGTTAATACTTTTTTTGATGATCGTTAGAGTTTTTCGTTTTCGAGTAATTCCCTTTTAGTTCAGTTGGTAGAACGCCGGACTGTTAATCCGTATGTCACTGGTTCAAGTCCAGCAAAGAGAGCCACTCACTAAAGCCACGTCATTGACGAGGATTTTTTCATTTTTTTTCACAATAAAGCAAAAACCCTACGGTACAATGGTTGTTATCCCGACCACAACAAACGATAATATACAAATCTCTTAATAAACATCACCATGTTGGTATGACTGACTATCTATTACTCCTTGTAGGCACAGTGCTGGTTAATAACTTTGTACTAGTGAAGTTTTTAGGCTTATGTCCATTTATGGGGGTTTCTAAGAAATTAGAGACCGCAATTGGCATGGGGCTCGCCACCACTTTTGTTCTGACTCTCGCTTCTGTCTGTTCATATTTAATTGAGAGCTATATTCTCAGACCTCTTGGGATCGAATATCTGCGGACAATGAGTTTTATTTTAGTCATCGCTGTTGTGGTTCAGTTTACTGAAATGGTGGTCCATAAAACCAGTCCAACGCTATACCGTGTTTTAGGTATTTTTCTTCCGTTAATTACCACCAACTGTGCCGTTCTTGGTGTTGCTTTACTTAACGTTAACGAAAGTCATAACTTTATTGAATCCATTATTTACGGATTTGGTGCTGCTCTTGGTTTCTCCTTAGTACTGGTACTTTTTGCCTCTATGCGAGAGCGCATCGCCGCTTCTGATGTTCCCCTGCCCTTTAAAGGTGCTTCTATCGCGATGATAACTGCAGGTCTTATGTCACTTGCTTTTATGGGCTTTACAGGATTGGTGAAACTCTAATATGAGCACACTATTTATCGCGGTAATTGCTATTTCAGCTTTGGCTGCCGTTTTTGGCATTATTCTTGGTTTTGCTTCGATCAAATTCAAAGTGAAATCTGACCCAATCGTGGAACAAATTGATAAGATCCTGCCTCAAACTCAGTGTGGTCAGTGTGGCTATCCCGGTTGTCGTCCATATGCTCAAGCGATTGCTGATGGTGACAGTATCAATAAATGCCCACCAGGCGGACAAGCTACGATTGAAAAACTGGCTGATCTAATGGGTGTTGATGCCGAAGCATCCGCTCATGATGATGACAAAGGTCTAAAAACGGTCGCTTACATTCACGAAGCTGACTGTATTGGCTGCACCAAATGTATTCAAGCTTGTCCAGTTGATGCCATTGTGGGCGGTACAAAATCCATGCACACCGTTATCAAAGCAGAATGTACTGGTTGCGACCTCTGTGTTGCACCCTGCCCAACCGATTGTATTGAAATGATCCCAATTGAAATGACACCTGAAAATTGGAAATGGCAATTAAACCAGATACCAATCATTACCATTCCGTCTAATACTGCAGAAAATAAAGTGGAGTCATAATCTATGTTATCCATTATTGAGCAGATAAAACAGGGACAATTATGGGACTTTCATGGTGGGATTCACCCACCTGAAAATAAACATGTTTCAAGCAAACACCCTCTTGTGCACGCTGGAATTCCCAGCGAAATCACGTTGCCTCTCAAACAACATATAGGCTCAAAAGGTGAGGTCCTGGTTGCTGTTGGCGATAAAGTACTGAAAGGGCAGCCTTTGACTCAAGGCAGCTTTGCTATGTCAGTGCCAGTGCATGCACCAACATCAGGTATTGTTACTGCCATTGAGCCCAGAACTATCGCCCACCCATCAGGTTTAAGTGATTTATGTATTGTGATTACCACAGACGGAGAAGATCGCTGGTGTAAACGTAAACCCGTAGCAGACTATTTAGCAGTCGAACCTGCCATATTAATTGAAAAAATTCGTTCTGCAGGCATTTCTGGTATGGGTGGTGCAGGCTTTCCAACCAGCAGAAAACTTCAGACTGGCATCGGAAAAGCGGATATTTTAATCATTAACGCTTCCGAGTGCGAGCCCTACATCACAGCCGATGATCGCTTAATGCAAGACCACCCAAAAGAGGTGATTGAGGGTATTAAGGTTCTTCGACATATTTTAGCCCCTAAGTTAACCATTATTGGTATTGAGGATAACAAGCCTGAAGCGATTGATGCATTGATTAATGCTTCTAAAGGCGAGGATGAGATTGTCATTCGTGTTATCCCAACCAAGTACCCTTCTGGTGGTTCACGACAATTACTCAAAATTTTGACAGGAAGAGAAGTTCCTACTCAAGGGCGCTCTACTGATGTTGGGGTTATCGTGCAAAACGTTGGTACTGCATTTGCCGTTAAAAAAGCCATTTGCGATGCTGAGCCATTAATCGAACGTGTTGTGACTCTCACTGGAAACAGTCTTGAGCAGCCGGGCAACGTTTGGGCGCTACTCGGCACCTCCGTAGATTACTTACTCAGTAAACACGGTTACCAAAAAGACAAAAAACACCCTCGAATTATTATGGGGGGATCGCTTATGGGTTACACCTTGCCCCATACACAAGTGCCTATAACTAAAATTACTAACTGCATTATTACGCCAACTCGCAAAGAGCTACCTGTCAATAAATATGAGATGGCATGCATCCGTTGTAGCAGCTGTGCTGAAGTCTGCCCGAGTGTGTTATTGCCTCAGCAACTCTACTGGTATTCAAAATCTGCAGAATATGACAAATGTGAAGAGTACAATTTATCTGACTGTATAGAGTGTGGCGCTTGTGCTTATGTGTGTCCAAGTGACATCCCATTGGTTCAATACTATCGTCAAGCTAAAGCGGAAATCTGGGCCAGAAAAGAAGATGCTCAAAATGCAGAGCGAGCGAAGTTACGCTTTGAAGAAAGAAATTCTCGTCTCGAAAAGGACAAAGCTGAGCGAGAAAATAAATTCAAACTGGTCGCTGAGCAACGTAAAAAGTCAATGCTCGCTAAAGGCGAAAATAACGCACTCTCTGCAGCAATTTCGCGAGTAAAGGCTCAAAAAGAGAGTGAGGGAACTGAAAACAAACCGGTAAACCCTGCTGTTGCAGCAGCTATCGCAAGAGCGAAGGCCAAACAAGGCAGTAGTACCTCTCAAGCATTACCTGATAACTCAGAAATGCAACTACTCAGAGAAGAGAGAAAACAGCAAGCGCGTGATAAAAAATTGCAGCAACAGAGTGACACGGCAACAGCAGATCCTGTTGCTAAAAACGCAGCGGTGTCCGCAGCAATTGCTCGCGCCAAAGCAAGAAAAGCGCAACAAGCAGACAACAACGAAGTGGAAAACAGTTCGGCCAAAGAGACCGTGACTTCCGACGATCCAAAAAAAGCCGCTGTGGCCGCGGCAATTGCCCGCGCCAAAGCAAGAAAAGCGCAACAAGCAGCCAGCAACGAAGTGGACAATAGTTCAGCCAAAGACGTCGTAACTACCGACGACCCGAAAAAAGCCGCTGTGGCCGCGGCAATTGCTCGCGCCAAAGCAAGAAAAGCGCAAAACAGTAAACAGAAGGATAGCTAATTCGTGGCATTTTTTATTTCCAGTTCACCACATGCCCACATTCAACGCAGCACCAGCGAGTTGATGATATGGGTGATGCTCTGTACCAGTTTAGGTCTTATCGCCCAAACCTTATTTTTTGGATTCGGCTCATTAATTCAAGTTGTATTCGCTATGATGCTAGCGGTATTGGCTGAATCATTGGTTTTACTGCTACGAAAAAAACCACTAAAACCTTACTTGTCCGACAATAGCGCTTTACTTACCGGTCTTTTAATCGGACTGGCCATCCCTCCTTTAGCCCCTTGGTGGATTACGGTTATTGGGGTAGTTTCTGCAATTGTGGTCGCTAAACATTTATACGGTGGTATCGGTCAAAATCTGTTCAACCCTGCTATGGTTGCCTACGTAGTATTATTAATCTCATTTCCACTAGAGATGACCAGTTGGTTACCACCTCAAGAGCTATTAGCTGAAAAAATCAGTTTTATTGACTCATTCATGGTGATCTTTACGGGTCACTCAGTGGAAGGTTTTTCGATCTTTCAACTGCAAACCAACATTGATGGGGTCACCATGGCAACCCCATTAGATACCATTAAAACCTCTCTAAAAACGGGGCTGACAACTCAAGAGATCTATCAACAACCTATTTTCGACTCATTGGCAGGTGTTGGTTGGCAGTGGATTAATCTCGGTTACTTTATTGGTGGCATTGTATTGCTAAAGCAACGGGTTATTCTGTGGCAAATACCGATTTCGTTCTTGGGCTCACTTTTTTGTATTAGTTTTCTTTTCTATCTATTTAACCCTGATACGGCAGCCTCTCCGCTCATCCATCTATTTTCTGGTGCGACCATGCTGGGCGCCTTTTTTATTGCTACTGACCCAGTATCAGCCGCGACAACGCCAAAAGGAAGAATCGTTTATGGTGCAGCCATCGGCCTACTCATCTATTTGATCCGCAGTTGGGGGGGATTCCCAGATGGCATTGCCTTTGCAGTATTAATCGCCAATATGTGTGTGCCACTGATTGATTACTACACCAAACCACGTACATACGGTCATGTGAAGGGATAGATGATGATTAAAGCAATTAAAAAGAGCTCACTTATACTTACTCTATTTGCTATTGCTTCCACTAGCTTAGTGGTGGCCACTTATGCGTTGACTGCAGATAAAATCAAGCAGCAAGAACAAATTCATCTACTCAAAGTGCTCAATCAAGTGATCCCAGCAGAGAGTCATGATAACGAGCTCTATTTAAGCTGTTCTTTAGTCACTGCCCCTAAAGATTTCGGCTCCAACACAGCCACCCCACTTTACATTGCGACTAAAAACAGTGAACCTTCAGGTGTTGCCATCGAAGCAGTTGCTCCGGATGGTTATAACGGTGCTATAAAAATCATTGTTGGTTTAGATTATAACGCCACAGTAACGGGTGTTCGAGTATTAGACCATAAAGAGACCCCTGGCCTTGGCGATAAAATAGATTTGCGTATTAGTGACTGGATCTTAGTGTTCACAGGGCAAAGCCTAGACTCTGACAATGACAGTAAATGGGGGGTAAAAAAAGATGGAGGGCAATTTGATCAATTCACAGGCGCGACTATTACACCTAGAGCAGTGGTCAAAGCAACTAAAAAAGTGATTCTCTATTATCAGAACAACAGAGACGCCATCTATGCACTACCAAAAAATTGCCAGGAGGCTAAATGAGTGAGCAACCCAACCATAAAGAGTTAATGAATAATGCGTTATGGAGTAACAATCCAGCTTTAGTTCAGCTTCTCGGGTTATGTCCACTGCTTGCAGTCTCATCAACTCTTACGAATGCGTTAGGGTTAGGTCTGGCGACAACGCTGGTATTGGTCGGTTCAAACCTTATCGTTTCACTGGTGCGACATTGGGTACCCAAAGAGGTGCGTATTCCAATTTTTGTTATGATCATCGCCTCTCTGGTGACATGCGTGCAACTACTAATGAATGCATACGCCTACGGTTTATATCAATCTCTTGGCATCTTTATCCCATTGATCGTAACAAACTGCATCATTATCGGCAGAGCAGAAGCTTTTGCCTCTAAAAATAGTCCCAAACTTGCCCTATTGGATGGTTTGTGGATGGGCATAGGAATGACCGCAGTTTTGGTCCTGCTTGGTTCAATGAGAGAAATTATTGGTAATGGTACTCTGTTTGATGGGGCGGATCTTCTGCTCGGTGATTGGGCTTTAATGCTAAGAATAGAGATCTTCCATTTTGACAGTAAATTCTTGCTAGCTATTCTACCTCCAGGCGCATTTATTGGGGTAGGTTTGCTGATTGCGTTAAAAAATATGATTGATAATAGAGTAAAAATGATCAGTCCCAATAAAGAAAAAGCTAAAATTGAACGCGTAAGAATCAGTTAATGATTAAAATAACAGAGTTGAATTAGTATGAACAACGTCAAACGTTTAGAGATACTTGAACGATTGAGGGCAGAGAATCCTCACCCTGAAACGGAATTAAATTGGTCGAGCCCGTTTGAATTACTCATCGCCGTTTTACTCTCTGCTCAAGCGACTGATGTCAGTGTTAATAAGGCAACTGATAAGCTTTACCCTATTGCTAATTCTCCTCAAGCTATTTTTGATCTTGGTGTTGATGATTTAAAAACCTACATAAAGACGATTGGACTTTTTAATACTAAAGCCGTTAATGTCATCAAAACCTGTCGAATGATCCTAGATTTACACAACGGTGAAGTGCCTGAAGATCAAGATGCGCTAGAAGCACTGCCTGGCGTCGGACACAAAACCGCTAATGTGGTATTAAATACCGCTTTTGGCTGGCCGACTATTGCCATTGATACTCATATATTCAGAGTCAGCAATCGTACTAAGTTTGCAATGGGAAAAAACGTTAACGACGTTGAAAAAAAACTACTGAAAGTGGTGCCAAAAGCGTTTAAATTAGATGTTCATCACTGGCTAATTCTTCATGGCCGCTACACCTGCATTGCAAGAAAACCGCGTTGTGGCAGCTGCTTAATTGAAGATCTGTGTGAATTTACAGACAAAACTGAAAATTAATAATAGGTAACGATATGGCTACGGGAAGAATTTTACACACAATGATCCGCGTTGGTGATTTGGACAAATCCATCGAATTTTACACCAAGGTAATGGGCATGACACTGTTGCGCCAAAATACCAATGAAGAGTATAAATATACGTTAGCTTTTCTCGGCTTTGGTGATGAATCTCAGGGGGCAGTCATTGAATTGACCCACAATTGGGGCACTGAAAGTTATGAACACGGTAATGCTTTTGGTCATATAGCCATTGGTGTTGATGACATCTACGCGACCTGTGATGCCATCAAAGCTGTTGGAGGTAATATCACTCGTGAAGCAGGCCCAGTAAAAGGTGGCTCAACTCACATTGCCTTTGTTAAAGACCCTGATGGCTACATGATTGAACTGATCCAGAATAAAGATGCAAGTGCTGGTCTTGCTGGTTAATCACTATCTTCTTTCAAATGATATCTGCCTCACACTTTATCGCTTCAAGTGAGTAAATAGATACAAATGATAACGGTTATCAATTAATATCAATGCAATACTAATCCAAAAGTGGTATGCGAAAAAATTATGAGCATTGATAATTGGGAACAACACACCTTATTGGCAGATTCAGCCATGCAGGAGAACGACAACTTACGTTCAATGATTCACTATCAGCAAGCGTTCAGTATTGCTGAAGAGATGGCTGATAACCATAACTACAGCATTGATGACCGTTTGGTTGTCAATGTTGTCTCTTGCCACAATCTTGCTAATTTCTGGCGTAAAAACCATGATACTGAGTATGAATTAAAGTACCTCCAGCTCGCTTCAGAAAAAATTCTCTTACTGATACCTCAATGTCCACACCAACAGTGTGATTCATTTGTATCATCACTTGGTTGCTGTAAAAAAGCATTGATCGATTTTATGAAACGTCATCCTAATCCGATAGTAGCCAAACAGGTGAAGCACCTAGATAACGCCTCCCAATGTGAGCTCATCGCAAAATTCAGATTGAACTAACCTTGCGCGAGTTACTTGTATAAACAGCCTCGATTTGGTTATAATCCCGCTTCATTTTTTGTATAGAAGCACAGTTTATGAGCAAAGGTTACTCTTGTATTGGTTTAGTTAACCCCAAAACACCTGAAAATGTCGGTTCTGTAATGCGTGCCGCGGGCTGTTACGGTGTTAACTCTGTGTTTTATACTGGCAAGCGCTACGAAATGGCAAAGCAGTTCTGTACAGATACCAAAAATGCACACTACAATATTCCGTTAATTGGGGTTGACGATTTACAGTCTGTTATCCCTTTAGGCTGCGTTCCCATTGCCGTGGATTTGATTCCTGGCGCGAAACCTCTACCGGAATACAAGCACCCTGCTCGTGCATTTTATATTTTTGGCCCTGAAGATGGCACGTTAAAAAAACAGATCACCAATTTCTGCAAAGAGACCATCTATGTGCCAACTAACGGCTGCATGAATTTAGCCGCTGCCGTCAATGTCATTATGTATGATCGCATGGCCAAAGGTGATGATTTTTCAAATCATCAAGATACACTGAAATAATCAGTAAAAATTATATAAAAATGCCAGCACTGCGCTGGCATTTTTGTATTCAAACGGTTTAGCTAGACAGAAGCTCTTAGATAAGAGTACGACCTAATGAGATAACCACACGTCGGTTTTTATCTTTACCTATGGGAGTATCGTTATCAGCAATGGGCCTGCGCTTCCCATAACCCTGAACCTGAATTCTATTACCAGGCATACCGATAGATTCGAAATACTCTTGTAACCTTTTTGCTCGTTTCTCAGAGAGGTGTTGGTTAACATTTTTTCCACCTGATGAATCGGTATAGGTAGAAACCAGCACCAGATCAATATCATCACTATAACGAACATACTCTGCAATCCGCGCTAAACGTTTTTGCGAGGCTTTATTAAGCTGATCGCTGTTCTTGCTGTAATGCAAAATGGTAAATGATATGTCTTCAAAGCTGTATGGCAAAAGATTCGATACACAGGTACTGAACTCGTTATAAGCAGACTGAAACAGTACCGCTGATAGAGAAACTTCGATTAATTTATCTCTATTTTGCCAGTCTGCATACGTAAACGTGGGATAGCGACCATTTTCAAGTTCCGACAATAGTCCCCATGCCGTCTGTCCTCCAACATAACCATCGAACTGTTTATAAAATTTCAACTGAGTAATCGACTCTGCGCTTTCTCCCGGCATCCAACGTGGCGGCATTGAAACTAAAGCAACGTTACGAGTCTCACCCATCGCACGGCGCATTTTCAGTTCAAAATCTAAATTGATTTTTTTACTTGCCATTGACGTAAACGTGGCATCACCATAGCTTGGAATTGGATGATTAAGTTGACACTGCAATGGCGTATCAACCACCATATCCCATGTAGATTGACCAGGCTGAGCAACGTACTGCTTTGAGGCCGATACAAAGGGCACTATCAGTAAACTCATCATGAACGAATAAACAATTTTTTTCATACTTACCTAAACCACTAAAAACGATGACTACAAAAACTGAAGAGGCAATGTTTGTCCCATCCAACACAATGAGCACATAATTGTATATTTTAATGCAAGAAACTCGCCACTGTTAGTGCCATTTTATGTAAAAATCTCATTCTGTTAGTATTTATTCAGCTAAAAAACCCAAAATGGCATAAATCAGAGTTCAGCCAGCGGCGCTTTTCTGTAATAATAGCGCCCTATTTAACTAAGATATTATCTAAATGACCGCTGTTAAAGATGAAAACGTATTAAAAAGCCGCTTTAGAGGCTATTTCCCTGTTGTTATTGATGTCGAAACCGCAGGTTTTAATGCCAAGACTGACGCTCTGCTTGAAATATGCGCTGTCACCTTAAAAATGGATGAAGAGGGTTTTTTACATCCTGCAACCACCTTGCACTTTCATGTACTGCCTTTTGAAGGCGCAAATATAGAGCAAGCTGCTTTAGATTTTAACGGTATTCGAGATCCTCTAAGTCCTCTTCGAGGCGCGGTATCTGAAGAGTTCGCTTTAAAAGAGATCTTTAAACAAGTTCGCAAAGAGCAAAAGAGCGTCGATTGTCAGCGAGCCATTATGGTTGCTCATAACGCCACTTTTGACCATAGCTTTGTTATGGAAGCCGCTGAGCGTTCAAAATTAAAGCGTATCCCTTTTCACCCGTTCTGCACGTTCGATACTGCAGCACTGAGTGGCCTTGCCTTAGGTCAAACGGTACTGGCCAAAGCGTGCAAATCGGCTAACATCGATTTTGACGGTAAAGAAGCCCATTCTGCTCTTTACGATACAGAACGTACTGCTGAACTGTTCTGTTTTATCGTCAACAAATGGAAAACATTAGGTGGTTGGCCTCTATTAGCTGAGCCTGAACAGAGCGAAGTTTCAGAATAAATTTCATCATAGATAATAAGTACATTACATAATAGGCGCATTGATTTCATGAGTTTTCTTTTCGAGTACGTAAATCCGGTCATCCTCTCCGTCTGCATTATGCTGGTGTTAGCATTGATGCGAGTAAATGTTGTTGTCGCTCTGACTTTCAGTGCTCTCATTGGCGGACTGTCAGCAGGTATCTCTCTCACAGATACCATACAAGCTTTTGAAAATGGTCTCGGTGGAGGCGCTACCATTGCCCTTAGTTACGCTATGTTAGGCGCCTTTGCTGTGGCGATATCTCGATCAGGGGTAACCGATCTACTTGCACAAACTGTTATCAAGAAAATCAGCGGTCATGATAATGCTGCCGCCTCATTGAAAGTGAAATACACGCTGCTGTTTACTTTAGTGATTATTGCTATTTCATCGCAAAATGTTATTCCGGTTCACATCGCTTTTATTCCAATTTTAATACCACCACTGCTGGTTGTTTTTGCCAAACTTAAACTCGACCGACGCCTAGTGGCTTGTGTTTTAACCTTTGGTTTAGTCACTCCGTACATGGTTTTACCCGTCGGTTTCGGCGGCATCTTCCTAAATAATATCTTACTTAAAAACTTACATGATAATGGATTGGATATTGTTGGAAGCCAAGTTCCTGTTGCTATGTTACTGCCGGCTCTAGGCATGGTGACTGGTCTGTTGATTGCTGTATTTTTCAGTTACCGAAAACCTAGAGAGTACAAGAAACTTTCAACTGAGAATCTCTCCTCTTCGCCTCTCGAATTGAACATACGTCATATTTATATCGCGATTGCGGCAATTGTCATGGCATTAACAGTGCAGCTTTTTGCAGGTTCAATGATCATCGGTGCTCTTGCCGGATTCATGGTCTTCACTTTCGGCGGCGTTATTGCTTGGAAAGAGACTCATGATGTCTTTACTAAAGGCGTACACATGATGGCAATGATTGGTTTTATTATGATTTCAGCGGCTGGATTTGCAGCCGTGATGAAGGCAACTGGCGGAGTCGAAACTTTAGTTGAAGCATTGTCCTCTAATATTGGTGATAACCGTCCGCTTGCAGCTCTGTTGATGCTCATCGTCGGCTTGTTAGTGACAATGGGAATTGGCTCTTCATTTTCAACCATTCCAATTATCGCAACGATTTATGTACCATTAGCGCTAGCGTTTGGTTTCTCTCCTATGGCAACCGTTGCGCTTGTCGGCACGGCGGCGGCATTAGGTGATGCAGGTTCTCCTGCTTCTGATTCCACATTAGGTCCAACTTCCGGTCTTAATGCCGATGGTCAGCATGAACATATTTGGGAGACAGTCGTACCCACTTTCCTACACTATAACCTGCCATTAATTATCTTTGGTTGGATTGCGGCAATGACACTTTAACAATAAATTTTGTTTAAAAAAAAGCCCTTCACACTGAATGTGAAGGGCTTTTATCATTAGAATATCAAATTCTATTCAGCTTCTGGGTGACGTGCTGCAGCTTCAGTAATTAATGACTGCAATTCACCTTTTTGAAACATCTCAACCACGATATCACAACCGCCAATCAATTCGCCTTCAACCCATAATTGTGGGAACGTAGGCCACTGAGCGTAAATTGGTAGCTCTGCGCGAATATCTGGGTTTTGCAAAATATCAACGTATGCGAATTTTTCACCACAGTTAACAAGCACTTGAGCGACTTGTGAAGAGAAGCCGCAACTTGGAAGTTTCGGTGAGCCCTTCATGAAGACTAAGATGTGGTTTTCTTCTATCTGTTTTTTTATTTTATCAATCGTTTCCATTGCTTCCTCTAATATGGTGATAGCTCTAATTACTCTCGATTCTACTCGTTAATTGAAAAGAAAAAAACACCTGTAATTTTCAAGGTTATTAATGTCCTCTCTTTTTACTCTTTTCTCTTTTAATAAAGTAAAAACTTGCTAAAGTAAAAAACAGT
>JAESQY010000202.1 GCA_016764915.1 Aliivibrio sp.
AAGTGGAGAGCCTTCTGATTTTTAATCAAGCACTTTAAGCTAAGCTCGGAGTAGTTCAACTTACACATGTCCAATAACGTTGAACCAATACCACCACGAAGGGAGTTAGGGTCAATATACAGGTGGTGGATAAAATTATCTGGCTCCTGAATCGAAAGAAAACCAACAACACGATCGGACTCCATTGCTACCCACAGGCGTTCTCCCTCTGTATCTCGTTCAAAATCACTCAACTCAAACTGACGGGCATCTAACCACGTAAACGTTGACGATCTAGATTCGAAGTACAGCTTTCGAAGAGGCTCTAATAGATCTGCGTGAAACTCTTTTATTTCCATATACTCACCAACAACCTCAGTCACTCTGTCTGGATATTTTACCATTCATCTGAGAGTACCGACATTTGAACTTTATCTACGAACTTACCATTACGAAAACCTGATTGCCTCTTAATACCTTCATGTTGATAGCCCGCTTTTTCATACGCTTTAATCGCTGAGGGGTTTGTTGCGTATGCAGTAAGCTCAATTCGATGCAGGCCTAAAGTATTAAAGCCATAATCAGTGATGAGCTTGGTCACTTGTGTGCCAATACCTTTACCCCAGTATGCTTTATCACCAATAAGGATGAAGTACTCTCCACAGCGATTTAATTGGCTGATGGAGGCAATACCTGCATATCCAATAAGTTTGTTAGTTTCTTGGCAGCAAATCCCAAAAGAGATGGTTTTGGGCGAGCTATTAATAGTTGAGAGCCACGTTGATATATCCGATTTTGACTGAGGATAAGCGTAGGTGGAGAGACTAAATTGAGTCACATCCCTATCACAAGACCAAGCATAGAACTCTGCATAATCTTCAACTTCCAACGATCTGAGTTTAATTGTATTTGATTTCAGCAATGCTACGCTACGTCCCTAATTCTGAATGATATATTGTCAGCGTAACACGTTTATGAGCAGCGGATTAATCATAATTAATGATTATGGTGGTTGTATTTTTTACACTTGAAAAGTGAACTCTTTAGGCTCTGGGTTACACTCACCATATAGATAGATATCCGTTCCTCCTGCATCAGGATATGCAATAAGAATAACTGATAATGCTATTTGATTTTTAGGCATAAGAGACTGTTTACTTTTATAAACCCACACCTCATGAAATTCAGGTTGCTCATAAGATACAATACGTATTTCGGTTAATTCTTTGTGTCTAAAACCGCATTTCAGCTGTATTTCTTTATTTATATCTCTTAATAAGGTTGGGCTACTTTCCGCAATAGTATCGCCTATTTTTCCTGCTGGTTTTAGTGTGTATGTGGAGTAATCCTCACTCTTATTTTTTAGCGTTAATCTATAAGGCGAGTTTGATTTTTCTAACTTAAAGTTTGCTTTCTGAACAACAGAATAGTTTGTACCTGATGCAGAGCAACCAGCTAGTGTAACGGCCATTGCGAAAGTTACAATGTTGTATTTAATAATCTTCATGTATTCTCCTGTAATATATAAACAAATACATTATTTAATGCTTAGCTTTGTCCTTCGATGTGACATTGATAAAAAATAGTGAGTTAGTGTGAAATATAAATGAATATTTGTTAATTTAGTCTAACCAACTGCTGCCAGAGGAGGCTAGAGTGTCATTTACGCTAGCCTCTGGTTACTTGAAGGAACCCCCGTTTTAACTGAATTTTAGAATTACTTATTTTTGGTAATAAGCTGTTCAATATATTGTAGTTCTTGTTTCGCTTGTGTATCTAATGGATTAAATGTGAGGGCTTTATTAAATTTATCTTTTGCCTTTTCAAGTTGCCCCATCTCTATCAAAGAAAATCCGATCCCCCTCATTGCTCTAGACTGTTCTTGTTTTGCAGTACTTTGGGGTGAGTACAATGATGAATATTCCTGTGCTTTTTCAAAGTAAGAAATTGATTTATCCCATTTTTTCTGAATTTGATAGACATGACCAAGTTCAGAAAGTAATTTAGAGTTCACTGGGGAGATATCCAGTCCTTTCAATATATAAGACTCTGCCGCCTTAATATTATTCAAGTCAGACTGAGCATAGCTTGCAAAGAAATATGTGTTAGAACAAATGCCATCAATAATTTTAACATCTAGATTATTGTTTAATGAAAAATCTTTATAATACTTTCGTTCGTTATCAGTTCTCGCACTGAAAACTTTTGTATTTTCAATATTCAACTCAGTAGTGCAATGCTTAATTAGAGGTGCAATGTAATGATCCATTGCTAACTGTGGTTGATTAATTTCAACACTTAAAGCTGCCTTGTCTAATAAATTTTCAGGTGAAGATTGTTTTTGTTTAACCTGAATAGTGGAATTTTGACTTGAGCAGCCTACTAATACGATTATTAGTGTCGATATTATGGTTGTTTTATTCATTTTCGTTTCCCTATTATACTTATCTAGCCAACTTGATGTTATCGGAACGGGCTATAGCCTCCGTCAATTATATTGGCTGGGTGTATAATTAAATCGCGATCACCTCATGTTTTCAATCTTCATTCTTAATATTATTACAATAATTATTTCTATATTGTGACTTGCGAGGAGTTATTTAATATTTGTTTTTGTTAGGAAATATAGTGGGCATACGTTGTGATAACATATGTAGTGATAATTTATTACAATCAATGGGGTGAGAAGTTTTTGTGCTATTTAAAGTGTTAGTCTGAACTGTGTTGTTATTTACTAAACCTCTTCTATTATAATGTTTTTTCAACAGACTCTAGCCATGATGGTATGTTTTTTCTATACCAGTTTATATACATTTTTGCTTCTGGCTTGCCACGATTAACCAAGATATTGGTGACTTCAATTACCAACCAACTCTTAGCTAACACTAAATGCTTAATTAGTAACTCACATGGTAGTGCCGAATTGTAGTTAACATAATTATTAACGATTGATTCATATTCTGACATAGTACCCATTCCACTTACTAAAGGGGCGAGATCAATCGCAGGGCTACCAAATCCAAATCGCTCCCAGTCAAACAAAACAAGTTCACCATTATTTCTAAGCCCCCAATTTCCGTCGTTCGAGTCTCCAGAAATAAGTGTTTTATGTTCAAATAAATCACGACTTAAACATTGAATGCGTCTGAAGTAATCTTGAGTTACTTTAGGAAGTTCTAGTGCAAGCAGCGCACTTTCAGTAGCCTCAGATGTCCATATGTGGTTTTGAGTACTAAAAGTCGGCTGATAATTGGATCTGTGAATATTAGCTAGTTGTTCTAAAGTGTTGCGATTATCTAATAGCTCTTTCAAGTTGATCGAATTTGGAATGTACTCAATAAAAAGATTACTACCTTGTACGGCCATCAAGCGAGGAGTATTGACACCTTCCAATTGAGAAGCGGCAAGCGTATAAAAGCTAATTTCAACAGGGGATGCTTCTTCTTTTTGAATACACAGATTATCTTGAAACGTTGTGATGAATACCTTAGCAGTACCCATTTTTGACAGATTTTTGGTATTCACATTTATCTCTTCTGATGGGTTATATAAGAATAAATTATGACAAATTGGTTATTGGTTAGTCTATGAGGTCAAGGGTCTATTATTACTGTCATTGTGATTTCACTCGGAAAACGTGAAAAAGGAATAGTCTATAAAGCGCACAAGTTAATTATGCTGCCAATCAGAGGATCATCGATGAACGACATGGAATCGTTCTAATACAAGCAACATCTCCTCACTAGGTTCAATATTTAGCTCCTGGCATTCAGTTGTAAAGAAGCGCCAATGTGCTTTTCGCCACCATTCCAGTGAACGATCACCTTCACCTTCTGAATAAGCAAATTCAGCGGTTACTTCATTGTATTTACACGTTTCAACGGAATCGATATGAATGATACAAATTGGCTTTTTATTCCAATCAACCACCACTTGTAAATGTCCCACTATTGGCATAGGTTCTTCACCAGATTCATACCAATGATGAAGACTACAAGTCGCTGTCTTTTTACCTATTCGGATTAAATCCGCGCATAAGTTAGCATTATGTTCATCACCACAGAAATAGTCTGAGCTAAATGATGAATGCTTGTCACGCTCAGGTTTGGTTAGGGAATTGAGATACTTATCTAAGTAGGCCTGAGATTGTTTTTCCATGAAGTCCTCAATTTGATACAGAACATGACAAATAAAAATAAAACTTAACATATTACGAGACGATGTGGAGTGCCTGTCCCGCTAGTTTTGTGATTAAGAAAAAGAACATTGCCTTGCATTTAGCGAGGTGACCATATATGTCCTGCTAGTTTAAACGAGAAGACAACCACAAAGCGTTGATTAGATTTGAGAGTTGAACTTCATTAAGTAATAGCTTTCATCACCATGACCACCTGCAGCGCATTTAACAAAACCTTGAGACTCATAGAAGTGGAGAGCCTTCTGATTTTTAATCAAGCACTTTAAGCTAAGCTCGGAGTAGTTCAACTTACACATGTCCAATAACGTTGAACCAATACCACCACGAAGGGAGTTAGCTGCAATATACAGGTGGTGAATAAAATTATCGGGCTCCTGAATCGAAAGAAAACCAACAACACGATCGGACTCCATTGCTACCCAAACGCGTTCTCCCTCTGTATCTCGTTCAAAATCACTCAACTTCAAATGACGGGCATCTAACCACGTAAACGTTGACGATCTAGATTCGAAATACAGCTTTCGAAGAGGCTCTAATAGTTCTGCGTGAAACTCTTTTATTTCCATATACTATCTCTGTAAACCTGACGGGGGAATATCTGAGTAAAGTGTCGGCTGTGAGGCTCCCCTTACTCCCCCCCACTCATCGCGTATTTGATCTCTTCTGATGAAAACCCTTTACGACTTAACATGGCGTAGGCTTTGCTGCGCTCTTTATGCGTCTTGAGATCGTAGGATTTCTTCTGCAGTTGTTCTAAGCAGTTGGTGTAGAAATCGATCTCTTCGGCGTTAACTAATCGCTCTACCAAGTCATCAAGATCGGTGATGTCGATTTTACGTTGACGCAACTCTTGGCGAATAACAGTGAGCCCTTTGCCTTTGCGTACGTATTTCATCACCTCTTTCTCTAAATCGGCTTTTTCCGCTTTGATTTCAAGGTTGGTTTGAAGTTGATGGAAGCAGGTGTGTTGTTTTATCGCTTCATTTACCTGAGAGTAGCTAAAACCTCTTTTTTGCAGGGCAGAGGTGAGCTTTTCCTTACTCATGTCGAAGGCTTGATAGTGCTGATTAATTCGATCGTTCAAGATGGTCTGTTCATCGATCTGTCGATCTTCTTTTACTTGAGTAATGACGTCATGGATCAGTGCCGCATCTAGCCCTTTCTTTTTGAGTTTTTCTAGAATGTAGCCAGATCCATACTCGCTGGAAAATGAGCGTTGTGCGAATTTTTTGGCAAACTCATTATCTGATTTAAGATAATCAAAACCTTGCAGCTTCTCTATAGTCTCGGTTATCCACTCTTCGTTATCCGTTTTAACTCGAAGCTTCTTGAGCAGCTCACTCTCCGTGAGATCCCTTTGGCCTAAGTGCCACATGGCGGAGTTCATGACACTCTCTATACGCGTGGCTTTTTTTACTCGGTTTTGTTCATTGTCCAAAATAGACCTCGATTGTTTATGGCTGCTTGAATTGCAGATCGACCAAACGTTGGTATAAGTCGCAACTCTTAAGGAGTGATTGATGATCACCCACATCTATGAGGCGACCTTGATCCAATACGGCGATTTGATCGGCATGCTGAATGGTGGAGAGACGGTGAGCAATAATTAACGTTGTTCTGCCTTTCATCAACGCTTTTAAGGCTTGCTGTACATGATGCTCACTTTCACTGTCTAATGCACTGGTGGCTTCATCAAGCAGCAGTATGTTGGGATTCTTTAAAATGGCTCTAGCGATGGCAATACGTTGACGCTGTCCACCTGAGAGTCTGACTCCTCGCTCGCCTAAGAAGCTGTTGTAACCTTCTGGTAAAGCCATGATGAACTCATGAGCGTGCGCTTTTTTAGCCGCTTCATATACTTGCTCATCGGTGGCTTGTGGATTGCCATAACGAATGTTGTGCAAGACATCATGACTAAAAAGAGCGGGTTGCTGTGGAACCAGTGCCATTTGGTTGCGCAGCTCATGGGGATCAAACTGACGAATGTCTACGCCGCCTAGTGTTACGCTACCTGATTGAGGGTCATAAAAGCGTTGCAGCAGTTCAAATAGAGTGGTTTTACCTGCGCCAGATGGGCCAACAAGAGCAAGAACTTTTCCCTCTTCTGCTCTTAATTTTAGCTGGTCGGTGGCGGCTTTATCAGGCCTCGATGGGTAGTGGAACGTCACATTGTCAAACGCCACTTCAGCCGAAAGGGTTAGGGGAGAGGTGATATTTTGACTTGGGGCTACGATGTGGCTCTCAACGTGCAGAATCTCAATCAATCTTTCTGTTGCGCCTGCAGCTCGTTGCAATTCACCGAGTACTTCTGAAATCGTTGCCAATGAAGAGGCTACCATGATGGCGTAGAAGACAAACGCGCCTAGGTCACCTGCTGACATCGTACCATTAATCACATCACGGCCACCAACCCACAACATGCCTGCGATGGCGCTAAACACAATGACAATCACCCCTGAGATTAAAATAGCGCGCTGTTTTACACGTTGACGGCCAATTTCGAATGCTTTTTCTACTTCATGAGAGAACGAGGCTCTCTCTTGTGCTTCGTGACTGTAGCTTTGAACGGTTTTGATGTGCTCTATCGCTTCTCCCGCATAGCTTCCTACATCAGCCATAGAGTCTTGGCTTTTACGCGATAGGGCTCTAACACGACGGCCATACACCAATATTGGGACGAGGATAAAGGGTACCGATGCTAGTACAATGAATGCCAGTTTGATATTGGTCGCAAATAACATAATGATGGCACCAACACACATTAACGCGCTGCGAATGGCCATTGAAAATGACGATCCAATGATACTTTGCAGTAAAGTTGTGTCTGTTGTAATGCGGGACATGATGTCGCCACTGCCATTGGTTTCAAAATAGCTGGGGTGCAAAGTAATCACGTGATTGAATACGGCAATCCGAATATCAGCACTGACGCGTTCACCTACCGAAGAGACTAAGTAGAAGCGAAAGAAGGTGCCGATTGAGATGAAAACGGTGATCGCTAAGATAAATTGAATGGCAGATTTAAGATCGTTGATTGACTGCTGCGCGAATCCTTGGTCAATTAAGATACGTACGCCATGGCCGACAGATAGTGTTAGGGCTGCGGTAAAAACCAAAGCGATCAGAGCCGCAGCGACTCTTCCTCTGTAGGGTTGAACAAACTTCGCTAACTCAAACAAGATGCCGAGGTTTTTTGCTTTGGTTTTTGACATTATTTCTCCCACACCAGAAAAAAGTTATTGGCGGGCATCGGAATAGTTGCAATCAACCTCATCCCTTTTGCCCATGAAACTAACTGTTCAATATCTTGGATGCCGCCAAACCCTCTCTGTTTTAGAGTTTGATCAAAGGCTTGGTTGCTCTCAGTGGTGAATTTATCGTTGACCTTCATTGGACCGTATTGGCAAAAAACAGCGCCTTTAGGTAGGTTATCGGAGACCATCTCCATCATTGTTTTTGCTTCATGAGGTTGCATTATGTGGGTGGTATTGGCGGTAAACACGGCGTCGATATTTTCGCTCGGCCATCCATCAACCCCAACTGTAAATTCAAGCGGGTTGATGATGTTTTCTGAATCAGAATAGGCAATCCATGCATTAATACTGGCGTGGCTGTCGGGTCTATCGCTAGTATGCCAATTCAAATGAGGCAGTTGAGAAGCAAAAAAATAGGCATGTTGACCGGTGCCTGACCCAATTTCTAGTACATTCTTACGATCTCTGAAGTAGATAGACAGATGTTCGAGGATGGGCTGTTTATTTCTGTCACAAGATGGGCTTGATAGCTTTGCCATAACGTTTTACTCCGTAAGGTTTGTCAGTAACTGTTCACACTTTTTTTTGAGTTGAGTGAGCTCTTCAACGTTCATTTTTGACATGCACATCATCTCGCTGGGGATGATTTTGGCTTGCTCACGTAATGCAATGCCGAGTTCAGTGACGGAGATAACACGAATTCGTTCGTCTTCTTGGCTTCGAGTTCTATTGACGAAACCTTTTGCCTCTAGTCGTTTCAGCAGAGGGGTAAGAGTGCCTGAATCTAAATGCATCTCCTGTCCTAACTGTTTGACGTTTATTGATTGTTTCTCCCACAGTACCATCATTACGATGTACTGTAGATAGGTAAGATCTAAGGCTTTTAATCGTGGTTGATAGGCTCGGCCCATGGCATTTGAAGCACTATAAAGCGCAAAACAGACCTGATTATCAAGTTTGAGATACTCTTCTTTGTTCGAATCACTCATCACGACTACCCATATGAAAATAATTAATTGTGCACAATATACTTGCGCACCATAAATATTTCAATTAGTATTATCGAAACTAAGTTGTGCGCAATATAATTTCGCACAATCCAACTAAAGAAAACAATGACGACAAACGTCAATTATCGATAGATGAAGGATAGAAATCATGACTACACTTTACACAACATCAGCAACGGCACTTGCAGGTCGTAACGGCCAAGTCACTACCGATGATAACAAGCTCTCTTTAGCGTTAAGCTATCCAAAAGAGATGGGTGGAACGGGGGAGGCCACAAATCCAGAGCAGCTGTTTGCTGCGGGTTATTCTGCCTGTTTTTCTAACGCCATTTTGCACGTGGCTAGTGAGATGAAAGTGGCGATTAAATCAGCGCCTACTACAGCCACTGTTGGAATAGGTCCAAACGATAACAGCGGTTTTGCCTTATCGGTGAGTTTGTCTATTGAGCTGGAACTAGACCAAGAGCAAGCGGTTCAGTTAGTGAATACAGCGCATCAGGTGTGCCCATATTCAAATGCCGTACGTGGCAACATTGATGTAAAACTGACGGTTAATGGCGTAGAGCTATAATCGATACTTGATACATAAAATCATTACAAGAGGAAAACCCTATGCGCGCTGTCCGAATTCACCAATATGGTGGCACTGAAACACTGACATTAGAGAACATTGAAAAGCCAGTTATTAACGATGATGATATTTTGATTCAAGTTAAATCAGCGGCGATTAATCCCGTAGATTGGAAAATCCGTGAAGGGTATCTACAAACGTTCATTCCTTACCAATTGCCAGTAACACTGGGTTGGGATGTGGCTGGAATCGTGACTGAAGTTGGTTCTAAAGTCAGCGAGTTTAGCGTAGGCGATGAGGTATTTAGCCGTCCTGCGATCCATCGTGATGGTAGCTATGCGGATTTTATTGCCGTGAAGGCAGATGAAGCGGTATTGAAATCATCGAAGCTCGATTTCTCTGAAGCTGCTGCTCTACCGCTAGCAGGTATTACCGCATGGCAATGCCTTGTTGATGTGGCTAATGTTGAAGCTGACCAACGAGTTCTGGTTCATGCAGGCGCAGGTGGTGTTGGGCACTTGGCTATTCAAATAGCGAAAGCAAAAGGTGCTACCGTAATTGCGACAGCATCAGCGGCAAACCAAGTATTATTGAAAGAGTTCGGTGCGGATCAAGCGGTAGATTATACAAAAGCCCCATTGAATGAGCAGATAGAGCCTGTAGATATTGTGATCGATACGTTAGGTGGCGATGTGCAGAAGCTCTCTTGGGGATTGTTGAAACAAGGCGGTATTATGGTTTCGATTGTTGAACAACCTGACGAGGCGTTGGCAAAATCACATCAGGCGCGTGGCGCATTTGTATTTATTGAACCCAGCAGCCGAATCTTGAAAGAGCTGAATGGGTTAGTAGAAGCGGATCAGTTGAAGCCTTTGATTGAGCACCACTTTACGTTAGAGACTATTGTTGAAGCACATTTGCAGAGTCAATCGGGTCGTACTCGCGGTAAGATTGTACTCGATATTAGCTAGCTAATAACGATGAGTACCCTAATGTTTTTGGGGTACTTTACATAACATTTTATCATGCTCGAAGGTATGTTGTGACATGATTTTTCCGATTAAGGAAACAAACTCTTTGGTTAAATAGACGTGATTTTTTTCATCTATACTTGCAAGGGACCTTAGTATCTTGTTGTGATCTCGTAAATGTGCTGCGGTCATATTTAATCCTAACTCACGGCTAAGCTTCTCTTCAGAATTTAAATGCCGTTTTATACACTGTTCTAGGTTCTTAATATTGTCTGGTGTTATTGTGTTGCTGTTTAATAAGGAGTGAATTAAATCATCGATCTCTTCATGTTCATGATCAATGTCTCGAACACCAATCTTTGCAATAGCGTACTCGGACTGAGCTAAATCATCTGAAAACGTAATGCTGCCTTTCTTGATTGCTTTAGACTGATACATGGCGCTGTCAGCTTCTGTTAGTACCAACATTTCACTGTGACTGCCGGGAGTTATCATATGAATCCCAACGCTACTTGTCACCTGTATGGTGTATTCCCCGTAAAAAATTGGTGTATTTACTAACTCTTGCATTCGCACAGCTAACTTTTTTGCCTGCTTTCTCGCTTCAGATTGAACGCTTCCAATATCGGTAAGTAACAAGGCGAACTCATCACCTCCCAATCTCGCCAATATTTCGTTTTTTCGAGCTGAATTCTTTAAGCGCATGCCCAGTTCAATAAGAACCTGATCTCCTATGTTATGACCGTATTGGTCATTGATTGGCTTAAATCCATCGAGATCAAAGTAGATAAGGGCCCCGTAATTATTTGAACGTGCCAAGCCGTTTAAACAGTGAGTTAATTCAACATCAAACATTCGGCGATTATTTAGACCCGTTAATAGGTCAGTATTGGATTCTTTTGCTACTCTGTTTTGGGCTTCTTCTGTGTAGCTTAATAAAGCAAAAACACCGATAGTGGTACAAAATGCGGGCCAAATAACTTGTGAATACAGACTAGAAAGAGCGAATAATTCAGGAGAGGTTTCTAATAAAATAGAACGGGCAATGATGATGGTTGCCATGGATAAGTAGGCGTATCCCACGGTAATATCTGATGGATTTCGTTCCACTTTCAATTTTAAAAACATGTAACCAATTGCGAAAAATGCGATAGGGAGAAATACAGCGCTAACATGAAAATAATTCGTTAAATCAGCTTGTTGCAGGGTATATATTTGAATAATACATTGAAGGATGAACAATCCAGCTGGTAGCTGGCAGGGTAAATTGACTGAACAACGTTTAGCGCCGAACATCACCATCCCCCATACAAACGTTGAGGCGGTTAACGCGCCAATAATTTGAAGAACTTTACCAACTTCAAATACGTATACGAACCAACTAACAAAGTAGGCGAAAAAGGAGATCATGAAGAATAGTATTGAATTGGAATTGCTTTCATGCTCCCTCACTCTGGTTCCTGCAAGAGCGAATACCAAGTTAATCAATGCAACACTAAAGTAGTAAGCTTGTTCTACACTCATTAACAGTGAACTCCATGTCTTCTGTGTGGTCTTTATACTTTGGTTGTTTAAGATAACACACGCAAATATGAGCTCACAACTTTGTGATCGAACCTGTATAGCATATTCAATTAAATGTGATCTTAAGATAACTAAAAGCATTGCTGAGGTTTTATTCCCTTGATCATTTCAATGATTCTTGTATTATCGAATCATAATATTAAGGGTTAAATATGAATACTGAGCAGGCAACCAAAATCTTCGACTCTCTCTCTTCGGGTGTTCGATTGGACGTTTGGCGATTATTGGTAAAAGCGGGGCACGAAGGAAAAGTGGCTGGAGAGATGGCTCGTGAGATGGACATCGCACCCAACTCAATGTCCTTTCATCTAAAAGCGATGCTGCACGCAGAGATGGTGTCAGTGGTACAAGAGGGGCGTTATCAACGTTATCGTGCCAACTTAAGTTTAATGGTGGATTTGATCGCGTTTATGACAGAAGCGTGTTGCTCTGATGATCCCACGACAACGTGTAAGCCCATTGAACTATCAACCCTCTGTCCATCGTGTGACAGTACAGATAAAAGGCAGAAGTAATGGGTATTTTTGAGCGATTTTTAAGTGTTTGGGTAGGGCTAGGTATGCTGGCGGGGATTGGCCTTGGTTTGTTGTTTCCAGCGTTATTTTCTTTTCTAGGTAGCATTCAATATGCACAGATCAATATGGTGATTGCTGTCTTGATTTGGCTGATGATTTTCCCAATGATGATGCAGGTGGATTTTACCTCGATACGCAATATTCATAAACGACCAAAAGGGATCATCATTACCTTAGTGGTTAACTGGTTAATCAAACCTTTCAGCATGGCGCTGCTTGCGCTGCTGTTTGTTCGTTATCTGTTTGGCCCATGGATCGCTCCTGAACTTGGCGATCAATACATTGCAGGGATGATTTTGTTGGGCGTGGCACCTTGTACCGCCATGGTGTTTGTGTGGAGCCAGTTAACAAAAGGTGACGCTAATTATACCGTCGCGCAAGTGGCTATTAACGATCTGATTATGGTGGTGGCGTTTGCTCCGATAACTGCATTTTTGCTGGGCGTGACCGATGTAATGGTGCCGTGGGATACCTTGTTATTATCGGTATCACTGTTTGTGGTCATTCCTTTGGTTGCAGGCACGTTGACTCGCTATTTTATTCGTAATCAATCGAAGTTAGATACTTTGAGTGCCAAGCTAAAACCGATGTCCATCTTCGGTTTGGTCGGAACGGTGATTTTGCTGTTTGGTTTTCAAGCGCAAACCATTATTGATAACCCGATTGATATTGTATTGATTGCAATTCCGCTGTTGATCCAAACGTACTTGATCTTCTTTATTGCTTATATCTGGATGAAGCGCTGGAAACAGCCACACAACGTTGCCGCTCCCGGCGCAATGATAGGGGCATCCAACTTTTTTGAATTAGCGGTTGCGGTGGCGATTAGCTTGTTTGGTATTCATTCAGGTGCTGCATTAGCAACCGTCGTGGGTGTGCTGGTGGAAGTGCCAGTGATGCTCTCTTTGGTTGCGTATGCAAATCGGACTCGTGATACCTTTGTTACGGAATAAATCAGCCTTTCTCGTCTCTGACGTCTGACTGAGTGAGTATGTTGGTTAAATAGCGTTCAGCGGCTTGTTTAGAGCTGAACAATTTATCTTTAATGTCTCCAGGCAATCCAATAGCTTTTCGAATAGTGTCAGTTTGTTCAATGGCTTTTTGAGTACTGATAACGTATGCCCCTTCAACACAGCCGTTTTCCATGCACCACTGTGCCAATTTTCGCAGCTTGCTAAAGGTGGTATCGGAAGTAATATAGTTAGCATCGCTTATGCCAATATAACCCCATTGCTGATTTTTCAGTTGCTTAAAACAGAAAGGCATAGAGTTAAAAACATAATCAATGAGTTCATCAGTGACCACTCCTTTATAGTCAATAATAACTAATTGATTCGTTACTTGAATAGCAACGCTGCCAGTTAAAGAGTTGAATTGGAGTTGGTGCCTATCTTGTTGTCGGTTTAGTAATTCTAAAGGGATTTTGTTGCTGAAAAGGAGTAAAAAGTCGTGCCATTTTAACGGTTTTGACATTAAGTATCCCTGCGCTCGATGACAGCCCAGACTGTTTATATAGTGCAATTGTTCAACTGTTTCTACGCCTTCCGCCACGACCGTTAATTTGTAAATCGAAGCTAATTCAACAATGATATCAACCAACAACTTATCACCGTTGTTTTTTTTGTCGATGGCATTAACAAATGATCGGTCAATTTTCAGGCTATCAACAGGGTAATTGACGAGTTGATTAAAGGCGGTATATCCAGTGCCAAAATCATCAAGTGAAAGGTGCACGCCGAGTTTTTTTAAACGGGTTAACATGGCGATTTCATTTGCATCGGAGTGGCTTGTCACTAAACAGGTTTCAGTGATCTCCATCTCCAATTGATTCGCGGGTATCGAATAGTGGTCGATCAGTTTTGATACACTGTTTACAAACTCAGGGTTTTTAAGCTCAGAGGCTGAAAAATTGACCGACATGGTTCCTGTAAAGTCGTATTCATCAATGAGTAATTTGAGCTTTTGAATCGCCGAATCCAATACCCAAAGATCAATCTCTCTAATGAGGCTAGAGGACTCAGCTATTGGGATAAACTCAGCAGGTCCACTTTTTATGAGTTCTGTTGAATTTGCACGTAAGAGTGCTTCTGCCCCTACGATGTAGCCAGTTTTGCAATCATAAATAGGCATAAACATCAGATAGAAGCTGTTTTCGTCTAATGCAGAACGTATTTCAGACTCAATTCTAGAGTGACGCTTAAGTTCATCATCTAATGTTTTGGAATAAAATCGAAAGCCATTCTTCCCCGTCTTTTTCACTTGATACATGGCCGCATCAGCTCTCATCAACAGGAGTTCTGGGGTTGTGGCATCTTCTGGGGCAACAGCAATACCCACACTCAACTTAATATCGTGTTTGATGTTATTGACGACAAAACCATGCTGACAAAGATCGACCACATGTTGAGCTGCGTGAGCGACGGTATCAGTATTAGGCAGACCAGATAACAATACTGCAAATTCATCCCCCGCCAATCGCGAAATTTGACTACGAATTTCACCATTAATTAATACATCATCGGCACTGAAACTGTCGGCAAGGCGCTCTGAGAAAGTGACGAGCAGAAGATCGCCCACATGGTGACCGTAGACATCATTTACTTTTTTAAAATTATCGAGATCAATATACAAAAGCGCACATTTAGTATTGTGAGTGATGGTCGTTTTAATAACATTGCGTATTAATAAGTTGAATTGGTAGCGATTAGCCAGCCCTGTTAGGTTGTCGAATTTGGCTAATTTATTGAGCTCATCAAGCAATTCAATATAGTTGTTGTTTAGCGAAGCAATCTCATTATTGTTATTTACTTTTTCTAGTACGGTTTCATCTCCTTGTATGGCTTGTTCAACTTTATGAGTGAGAGACACAACGGGACGAATAATCAGACGATGGATCAGATATTTTAATAAGAAAAAGGTAATGAAAGTAATATTGAGCACTAAAATAACGGTGGCTTCTTGATAGGGTGTCAAAAGTGAATCGATGTAACTGCTCGGTAAGAGGATGGAAAGATCTAACAGTTGATGGTGAGAATGAACACTGATGGAGTTGTCGGCATTAAATATAATGTTATGTGACACCTTATCATCAAAGCTATGCAAGATTTTCTGTGGAATGATCTGCATTGAAATGTGGTGGTCAAACACCACTTTAAGAGGTTCAAGATAGCGTTTAATTGGATCTAATGAGACTTCAATTGATGCTGTGTGTAGAGTTGAAGCGCTTGAAAATGTGTTATCGTGCAGAGATTGTTCAGGTGAAAATGTACGATAAATCGAAAATGTATAGCTGTTTTCCATATCTTGTCGGAGCTCATAAGAAGAGGGTGAAATCTGTGAGGAGCCAGTGGGGTTAATTTGCTGGCGTAGATAACTTAAATGTTTTTGAAGTGTGGTCGAGGTTTTTGGTATGGCAAATGGGTCATTAACATCAAAAAAGAAACGAGTACCTCCCGCGCTATCAATCAGACTAAAGCTATTTATTTTGCCATACGTTATTTTAATGCTTTTAATTTGACGTAAAAGCTGAGCTTCCATCGCGTAGGCGGATAGATTGCTTTTAGAGTCCTCTAAAAATCGTAATACCTCAGCGCTGTTTAAAAATAATTCGGTAAGGCTATCGAGCTCCAGCATATTTTTCGCCACATCATCAATGATGAGGTGAGATTCGTATTCAAGTTTGGCACTGAGTGAAGAGAGTAGCAGTGACTTTTGGATATGATAGGCATAGATGCCCGCAGCTGAAAAAATCAGAGCAATTATTGGAAGTAATATATAGTTGATTTTTATTGCTAATTTCACACTATTCCTTGGCTATTATTGACTTATTACGCTCATTATTCGACTTCGTATCTTTAAGGCTTCATTGTTAATGGCTTTGTAGATGGTGCTTTTATCAATCGTCTCTTTGTCTGGAAATAACTCTTTGTCTTCAAGGTAGGTTTGGCTCGTGAACTTCAACGCAGCATGGTTAGACGTGGCTATCCATACTGCTTCAGCATTTATTGCCGCTATATCGGGTTGATTAATGAAATTTAAAAAAGAGAGAGCAGCATCACTGAAAGGTCTTGATGAAACAGAGGCGAAACACTCATACCATAAAAGAGTGCCCTCTTCTGGGATGGTATAAACCCAATCATCCTGACCTGTTGCTTGAGCGATAGTAAATGTTTCGCCTGAGTAAATAACGGCAATATCCATATCTGAATTTCTTCTCTTTTCAAGTGCGTAACCGACGCCAGTTCGATAAGAGATTACATGCTCTTTTGACTCATTGAGTAACTGATAAGCTTGCTTTAATTCATTTGTATCATTTGTCATTGGGTTTAACCCAAGAGCAAGTAAAGCAACCGCGACGGTGTCTATATCATCATTCGGAATAATGAGGTTTTTATAAGGTTGCTTTAAAACGCGTAAAATATCCATCCATGAAGTTAGGGGTTTAGATACTTGCGTTTCTCGATAACCAATGCCGATTGTTCCCCAAGAGTAAGGAATACCAAAAGAACCACACACTTTTACTGCCTGATCTTCCATATGGTTAAAATTAGGAAAGGGAGGGACTGAGAATTCGTTGATCAACCCTCGTTGCGCATAAATACCTAAGGAGTAGCTGTCGATAATAAAAAGATCAAAAGTGTCCGCTCTGCCACTGATAATAACTTCATCTCTCAGCATTTCATTTTCAAAAAATATCTGCTTAACCGTATGGCCTGTCTGTTGTTGAAAGCGTTCAATAACATCAACAGATAAATAGTCCTCCCAAATATAAATTTTGAGATCATCGGCACGGGTTCCGAGTGACCAGAAAACGATGGTAATGAATACGATGGTTTTTAAAAACATAGTAAGCCTTTCGTTTATATATAAAATAAAAGCGAGAGTTCTGTATCTATAATAGTATAAATAAACTATTTTCATGGAATTTCACTAGCTTGAACTGATGAAATTATGAGCGTTAAGTTTGGTGCATTCAGGCAGTAATACTGCTAAAGTGTTAGTTGAATCTTTCCCTAACATGTTGAACTAACGTTGAATAATCTGCTATCTTCCTGGTTATACCCTATGTTTGCCATTATTGCAGCGATCAGCATGGGTGCGGTTGGAACCATTGCCAAATACGCTCAAGTGGGCTCAGAAACGATCACGTTTTATCGCCTTTTTTTTGGGGTGTTATTTTTGGTACTCTATTTATGGAAGGTGAACAAAATTGCGTTGCTGTTTAAAAAACCGAGCCTTTCATTACTGATTAATGGGGTGTTTCTTGCCGCATTTATGGTTTTTTATATCCAGTCGATGATCTATATGAATATGATGATGGCGATCATGATTATCTATCTGGCGCCTGTTGTTGCTGCGATTTTTGCTCATCTGTTTATGAATGAAAAGCTAAATTCAGCGCAGTTTATAGCCATCGTTTGCGCGTTTATCGGCTTTACTATGGTGATGGAGTTTAAGGTGTCATTGTCGGGCTCTGAGCTAAAAGGTTTACTTTATGGCTTAGCGGCATTGACCTGTTACAGCGCATTTATCTTAATCAATCGCACCATTAACGAATCGATTCACGACTTTACGCGCAGTGGTTATCAACTGGCTGTAGGCGCATTGTGTGTTTTACCCCTAGCATGGCAAGAGATGTTCACAATCAATGCAGAGCAGTTTGGCTGGATGCTGTTAGCTGGGTTGGTTCCTGGATTTTTAGGCATTGTTTTGTCTATCATTGCGTTAAGAAAATTACCGGCGGCGACCTTTGGCACTCTTGCGTATGTTGAGCCAGTGTCAGTGATCGCTTTGGGCTGGGTACTGTTTAATGAATCCCTATCAATGTTGCAAATCGCAGGCTGTTTAGTGATTGTGATGGCCGGATTGATTCAAGCAAAAATAACCATAAATCGTCAGCTCGCATTGGTATGAGAGGGCTTTTGTGCCCAAACGCTATCAAACTCTGTTTTCACTGTTGGAGCAGAGCTTAAGTGAGTCAGATTGATAAGAAGAATTTAGTGGGACTGCGCGATGTCTGTTTGCCCCATTGACACGCCTTTTATCTGCGCATAAACCGATTTTCCAGCCACAAGATTGAGCTCATCACATGCCCATGGTGTGACATTTGCCCACAGTTCATCGTTGCCAAGAGCCAGTTTAATTTGTATCTGCTCGCCACTCTCGCTGTGGTGAACCTCTCTAATTACTCCTTTGAGTAAGTTACGAATACTTGACCCAACAGGAGGTTCGGTACAAATCGAGACATGATTGGCCTCAATTCTCACTTTTATCTGTTTATTGTCAGCAGATTGAGATAATTTCCCACTGACCCAAAGATGGTTACCATCATCCATGATCAGCTTTGTCATGGCGTAATCGGGGTGAATACCTGCAAATGATGCATAAATGAGTGAGCTGAGTTCTTGAGCGGGTAACCAAGGTCGCATCTGTTCACTGTTCCACACTTCGGTCAGCGGACCTTGCGCCACAACCTCACCTTGATTGAGTACGATCATTTGATCGGCTAACTGTAAAATTTCATCTAGGCTGTGAGTCACATAAATAATCGGCACGCTGAGCTCTTTAGCCAGAGATTGCAAATAGGGTATTAGTTCACGTTTGCGTGGCAGATCGAGTGATGCAAGCGGTTCATCCATGAGCAGTAGATCCGGAGAAGTGAGCAGAGCTCGTCCGATCGCCACCCGCTGCTTTTCGCCGCCTGATAGCGTGATGGGAAACCGATCAAGCAGTGGTTCAATATCCAATAGTTTGACTATCTGCTTAAAAAGAGTTGGATCAGTTTTGCGCACGCCATAGTTGAGGTTTCCCCTAACTTTGTAATGAGGAAACAAGCGCGCTTCTTGAAATACATAACCGATGCGGCGCTTTTCTGGTGGCAGGTTAATTTTACCGCTATCGAACAGTACTTTATCGCCAAGCTGGATCAGACCACTATCAGGATCTGATAACCCGCCAAGAATGTTTACTAATGAGGTTTTTCCTGCGCCTGAGCGACCAAATACTGCGGTGACGCCATTGAGTGGCAGGCTGGCATTCACGTTCAGATTGAGGTGGCCAAGTCGCTTGCTAATATTAATGGTTATCATGCGCTGGCTGTCCTTTGCTGTGCTTTTTTAGTCAGCCATTGAGAAGCGATTAATGACATCATAGCAATCACGATGGAGATAATGCAGAGTCGCATTGCCGCGTATTCGGCGCCTGGTGTTTCAATGAAGGAGTACATGGCTAATGGAATGGTACGAGTCTCCCCTGGAATGTTAGAAACAAAGGTGATTGTGGAGCCAAATTCACCTAAACTGCGGGCAAACGCGATGATCATGCCAGAAACAATTCCCGGAGCAGTTAATGGGAGCGTGATGGTGAAAAATACGCGCCAACGACTGCTGCCTAAGGTTCTTGCTGCATCTTCTAATCGGGTATCGACTGCTTCTAAGGATTGACGAATTGCCCTAACCATCAATGGAAAGGAGACCACTGCCGCCGCTAATGCCGCGCCGCGCCAGCTGAAACTAAAACTGAGACCAAACCATTGATACAACCATTGCCCAATCACGCCTTGTCGTCCCATGCTGACCAGTAACAGGTATCCGACCACTACGGGCGGTAATACCAACGGAAGATGTATAAGACTGTCGACAACCGATTTACCCGGAAACTCTACGCGTGCCAATAGCCATGCGCAAAAGATGCCAAACGGCAGGCTGCACAACACTGCAATTGAGGAGACTTTAAGGCTCAATGTAAGGGCGGCGATTTCGTATTCTGTCAACACGGTCATTTCACTCCAAAACCAAACTGTTCAAATACCTTTCTTGCATCAGGGCTGAGCAAATATTGATAAAAATCTTGGGCTGCTTGAGTTGGCTTGGATTGCACCATCACCAGTGGATACTCGATCTGCTTATGGCTACTGGCAGGGAAAGTGCCCACGATTTTTACATCCGATGCGATTTGAGCGTCAGTGGCATAAACAATGCCATATTTGGCTTCAGCGCGTTCCACCAAGACCAGTGCGCCACGAACATTGTTCGCTCGTGCTAATAATGGTTCAGCTTTTTGCCATAAATGCAGAGTTTGTAGAGCTTGTTTAGCGTAACGACCTGCAGGAACATGATCAGGATCGCCAACCGCAAGTCGGCTATCTCCTATTGCAGTACTCATATCCCAGTCAGCATTGATGTCAATTACCGTTGTCTCGCTACTTTTCGGAGCAACCAAGACCAAACGGTTTGACAATAATGTAGTGCGGCTACGGGGATTAACGGCTCCTTTTTGCTCAGCGTAATCCATCCATTTTTGGTTGGCGGAGAGATAGAGATCGGCCGGAGCCCCTTGGATAACCTGACGAGCTAGCGTAGACGATGATGCATATGAGAACACTACATTTACGTCGTTCTTTTGTTCATATTGCTGACCAATTTCATTGAGTGCATTCGTTAACGAAGAGGCGGCAAACACGATGACTTTGTCGGCAGCAAAGCTAGGTGAAACCGTTAAAAATAAGCTAACAAGAATAGCGACGCGAAAACGGTCTATAGCGTGAAGAGTGGTAAGCATCATTTTTTACTGCCTATTAGTTTTCCTAAGTCGATATATACCAAACTATATAACGATTGTTCAAGTCGTGCATTAGCAATTATTGATCTTGACTCTGTTTTAGATCGAAAATAGCCTTAACTGTATGATAATGAGCACAGATTGAGGTTGGTATTTTGGGTGCCACAAGCGATAATAGTCGCATGTTTACCCCCATGCGTTCTGGATGAAAAATGGATTTACAAGCGTTACTTAACTTATCGATCGGAAAGAAACAGTTTGCCAACCCAAGGCGAATTGCGCTGCTTGAACAGATAGCAGTAACGGGTTCGATCAGTCAAGGAGCGAAACTAGCGGGCATCAGTTATAAAGCAGCGTGGGATGCCGTTAAAGATATGAATAGTGCGCTGTCTCAGCCAGTGGTTCATAGTGAAAAAGGCGGTAAAGGCGGCGGTGGTGCCAAACTTACCGAGTTTGGTGAACGTCTACTAAAGGTCTATTCCATTACCGCGCAAGTACAAGGGATGGCATTAGAAGCACTGCTTGATGACACGATTGCTATGAACAGTTTGCTTGATGTAATGGCACACTTTTCACTCAATACCAGTGCTCGAAACCAATTAACTGGACGTATTTGCAATATTGAATCGTTTGGGCTTAATGATCACATCACCGTAGTGCTTGCTGGTGGTCAAAAAATTGAGACACTGGTGACTCATGCCAGCGCAAAAAAATTACAACTGGTATTAAATAAATCTATTTTGCTGCTGTTTAAAGCACCAATAGTGACAATGACCACTTCTGCACCAACCAAATCATTGCAAAATTGCCTCTGTGGACAACTGATCAGCACCAATAAATTGGGCGATAATGTAGAGATGACACTAGATATTGGCGGCAACGATAAAGTGCACTCTGTTATGCCAATTAGCCAACTCGTTAATATAAATCTCAAACTTGCTGAAACTTATTACGGATGTTTTGAATTTAATCAGGTGATTATTGCCAGTATGAGATAAAAGTTATATTGACAAGCTTTGATTATCAAACTAAATTACTATCAAGTATTTTGATTGTCAAACAAGTTGGTTTATTTGAAATTTGCAGCAGAACACCATCACAATTATTCAGAACATCATCACAGCGGCGAAAAGCGCACTTTTTATGTTCTTTTGCTGACCATTACCGCGATGATTGCAGAAATTGTCTCGGGGACTATTTTTGGTTCAATGGCGTTATTAGCAGATGGTTGGCACATGGGAACTCATGCCGCTGCCTTTTGCATCGCTCTCTTCTCATATCGTTATGCAAGAAAACATGCAAATAATGATAGATTCTCATTTGGTACTGGTAAAGTCAGCGTATTAGGCGGTTACACCAGTGCGATTGCACTTGGCATTGTTGCTTTGGCAATGATAATCGAATCCGTTCACCGACTGTTTAACCCTCAAGCTATTCAGTTTAATGAGGCGATTCTTGTTGCGGTGATTGGGCTTATCGTAAATGTAGTGAGCATGTTTTTACTTCGAGATAATCATGATCACGGACATGACCATGATCACCACCATCATGATCATAATCTAAAGGCGGCTTATTTGCATGTGTTGGCAGATACACTAACGTCATTGCTGGCGATTATTGCGCTTATTTTTGGTAAATTTTATGGCTGGAATTGGTTAGATGCGTTAATGGGGATTGTGGGTGCCGTTGTTATTTCAAAATGGACAATAGGTTTGATCAAACAGACCAGCCCCATTTTGTTGGATGAAAATATTGATGAAGCGTATCGCCAATCAATTAAAGATGAACTTGCCCCTTTTGCGATCGTGAAGGATTTGCATATGTGGAAAGTGAGTGGTAATCACTACTCTGCGGCGATTACTATTGAGTCAAATAGTGATAAATCGGTGGCTGAATACAAACAATTATTGGCAAAATTTGATAATATTTACCACCTGACCCTTGAAGTTCATGAATTAAATCTATGCGAAACTTAGAAAAGCTCAATCAAACACTGACAGAATTTTACGACAAAATGTCCTCTTGGGAGCAGTCTGTTGTTAAAGAGACCGGATATTCATTGGCTCAGATCCACACCATAGAAGTGCTAGGTATACATGGTGATTTGCGCATGAAAGAGCTGGCAACAAAGCTCGGTATCACCACCGGAACGTTAACTGTTCAGATTGAAAAATTGGTCAATGCCCGTTTAATAGTGCGCTGTGCTCATCCAACCGACAGGCGCGCTATTGTGGTTACATTGACCGAGGAAGGCAAAGTGATTCACCGATTACACAATCAACTTCACCTCGACTTAGTGAACGACCTGTTACGACATGTCGATTCTGATCAAGAGAAGGTGCTGTTGGAATGCCTTGAAAAAATGAATCAAGAGTTTTGATATCATCATTGGGTTTTTAGGTGCTACGTTTGATGTTCAACCAACCCATTTTGTTAAATGAGTGCTGATTATTCGGCACTAATATAATCATCAGTGTTCCGATTAAGAACAGGCCGCATGAGTATAATTGCGGGGTTGATAACGTTTCGTTATAGACAATATAGCCACTGAATAGACCAAAAATGGGTACTAATAGGGTAATCGGTGCCACGGTACTGAAGGGGTATTTCAGCAACATCCTGTTCCACACCCAATAACCAAACAGTGTGGTTGGGTAGGCTTGAAACATGACCGCTAAGCTCGTATTCCAACTCCAGACCTCATAAGCGTGATTTAGTACGTCTGTACCATACAAACTCACTGCAAGAATAACCAAAGGAATCGGTGCAAACAGCATCCCCCAGACATTAAACGCAAAAGCTTGTTTTACTTTAGATGCTTTTACTATGACGCCTATCGAAGTCCAAGATATGGCTGAAATCATAATTAGCATCAGACCGAAAGAGGTGACATTGCCATTGGTGGTTACTATAGAGATAACCAAACCTAACAGTGCCAACCCACACCCCATGATTTTAAGTCTGTTTAATGTCTCTTTGTAAATAACGATCCCAACCAAAATACCAAATAAAACGTTGGTTTGCAGCAATACCGATGACATTCCAGCAGTCACCCCCGCTGTTACTGACCATGATGCCATTCCCCAGACACCCACACCAAAAATGACGCCATAACTGATTAAGTAGCGCCATGCGACATCGGGCTTACGAATAAAAAATATCAGAGGAACAACCGCTAAGGTAAACCGTGCAGCAGTCATCAATAGAGGATTGACCTCACTGGCCCCCAGTTTGATCATGACAAAATTAAATCCCCAAATTAGCATCACAAATGCCGATATTAAAAAGTCCTTTCTACTCATAGCTCACTCCTTGGTGTTGATAATGACGACAGTGTCGCTTAAGATAAAAAAACAATACAGATACAATTATCAACATAAAAAGCAATACAGTGGGTGAGAGAATGGCGCGTTATAAGGATTTGGCAGACAAGTTCATCACAGATATTCAAACAGGAAAGCTAAAGCAAGGGGCTAAGTTACCTTCACTTCGGTTGTTAGCAAAGCAGCATTCGGTCAGCGTGTCGACGGCGGTTAGTTGTTATCAAGAACTGGAGTCGTTAGGTTGGATAACCGCTCGTCCGCAAGCGGGTTTTTATGTCTCTCATCGTCATTCGAGCCAGCGATCTGTTGAGTGGTTACAATTTGAGAGCAAGGTATCTCAAGTGACTCGTCCGATTTATCAAGCCCCTAGTTACACGGGTCCTCTGGGTGTTTCAACAGCGCAACTGAACAGCGAAGCACGCAGTGAGTTAGAGAACTGCTTTCGCCGTGCGTTGAAACGAATGGGGGAGTCGGCGACTCGATATCCTGCCTATCAGGGAGAACCTTTTTTACGCAACACTCTGTCTGAGCACTTTACGGATTTGGGCTTTCCCATTGCCGCAGAAGAGATGGTCATCACCCATGGCTGTATTTCAGCGATTAAATCTGCGTTGGAGTCCTGTACAAAAACGGGAGACGCTGTGGCGATTAGCTCTCCCTGTTTTAATGGATTGGTTGAGTTGTTGGCGCAGATGTCGCTGAATATTGTCGAGATCCCCTCGCTCGATGATGGTATTGACCTCGATCAGCTCGAACATCATTTGAGTAATGGCAATATTCAAGCGGGGCTGTTTTGTACCAGTCACATGAATCCACAAGGGATCACGATGTCAGTACAGCAAAAGCAGCGTTTGGCTCATCTGGCTTCACAATACCAAACGCCAATCATTGAAGATGATGTCTACATTGAGCTTTCGCACAGCAATCACTTTCCATTACCTGCTAAGTATTATGACCGCGACGGTTATGTTATTTGGTGCGGCTCTATTTCAAAAACCATCTCGGCTGGCTATCGTTTGGGGTGGTGTTTACCTGGTCGCTATTTTCAACCCTACTTAGTTCGGTTTGCCTCAGGCAGCTTTGGGGTGGCGACGCCGATACAACTTGCCATCGCAGATTATATTAGCAGTGGTTTATACGCTAAGTACATGCGAAAAAAACGGTTTGAACTGTTGGAGTATAAGCGTGATTATTCCGCTTATTTGGAAGAGTATCTACCTAGCAGTGTTCGGGTTAGCGCTCCGTTGGGTGGTTTAGTGTTATGGCTGCAAATTCCTGAATTAGACAGTGACGCTTTTGCAACTGCGGTGGCAGAGCAACAACTGGATATTCGTCTTGGTGAACTCTTTAGTTCATTGCCGCTTTATCAAGATTGTGTGCGGATTAACATCGGCCATCCGCTTGATGATGAGAGTAAGCGTGACTTAAGCAAACTGGTGAATTTGATAAAAATTTACTCGTGATAAGAGCAATCATCATTACTCAACATTGTAAATCTTAGCTTTTACCATATTGCGATATTGACTTGGTGTGAGCGAAAATTGTTGCTGAAATCGAGTTGAAAAATGGTAAGCATCTTTGTAACCGACCTGCTCAGCCACATCTTGCATCGATAAGCTGAAATCGCGAATTAGCTGCTGTGCAATCTCCATCCGAATTTGTTGCAAATATTGATGTGGGGATTGGCCAACCTGATCTTTGAATTTCCGATTGAATGTTCGAAGTGGTAATCCACACTCTTGAGCTATTTGATGTACGGTTATCGATTGTGACAAATTACGTTTCATCCAATCTTGGGCAAAAGCGATGGATTCATCAAACTGGACTTGCCCACCAATTTGATAAAAAGGTTGTTGGCTGGTTTTTGAAATTTCGTGACCATAATGAGTTTCGATGGTATTGGCAATTTTCTGACCATAATGCTCTGAAATCAGATACAGAATCATTTCTGACTGTGAGTTGATACTGACGGTACAAAATAGCCCGTTTGCAGCGGTAATAGACGCTTGTCGGTTGAGATTGACATCTGGATAACGGCTGGAGAATTTGTCGTAAAAATACCAATGGGTGGTCGCGACTTGATGATCAAGCAATCCCGTTTCTGCCAGCCATATCACTCCTGTTCCTGTTGCCAGCAGCTGAGCCCCTTTTTGATACTGAGCTATTAACCAAGGTACGATTTCAGGTATACATCTAATAGCAGAGAATGGGTTGCCCCACATGGGTGGCAGCACAATGATGTCGAACTGCGTATCGTCTTCAAAAGTAATGTCTGGTTGTAAGCGTATACCCGCAGTTAAAGAGGGAGATTGCAGTGTGGGGGCGACCAATTTTATCACAAAGGGATCCCGGCGCTGGCTACTGCGATCACGTAAACTGGCCGCACTACTCAGCATTTCTGCAGCTAGAGAAACCCCGGTGATCAACGCACGTGGGTAGAGAACAAATCCAACTTTCATTCGAGATTCCTAGTGGCATAGCCATATTAGCTGGGACTTTTTTCATCAAAGTAACATGTTATACGTGGCGTGGCGTAAATGTAAGTGATTTTGGCGCATATATTGGGTGCATAACCCTTTTTTCTTGCTATTCTAGTTACATAGCAATATTGATATGGAGCCAAAATGACAAAGTTACCATTAATTGTAGGGCTCGGTGGCATGAATGCCGCTGGTCGTAGTTCAGGTTTTCACAGTTATAAGCGTATGGTAGCCGATGTGCTTTCCGATGATGAGATGAGCAGTACTTGGCAAGATTTAGCTCATCGAATGGGTTTGATTCAACAAGATGAATGCATCAGTGATGAGATCATTGATGTGATAAAAGCGGGTACATTGGTGCGTCGGATTGACTCTTTTGACCCCGATAACGTGCTCTATCAATACAAGGCAACACTCAGTAGCGGTTCGTCTAACGAAGAGAGTACGCAAACTGACGCTACTGATCACATGACTTTTACGCTAAGAAAATCTAAACTTCCTACTAAAATTCCAGATAACTGGGACGTTAAATTTAGTGGTAGTAAAGCACATATAACAGTGCATGGTTCTATTGATGCGTTGCTGGAAGATCGCGTGACCTTTCCTGTTTCTAGCGGCGGTAATATTCCCGCAGGGTTTGATCCTGGCATGATGTACAACTCACGATTTCACCCCCGCGGACTTAAATTAACCGTTTATGGTGCCTCTGATGCTTTGAATTCTATGGGGATTGAGTGGCAAGAAGTACTCAAACACATTACTCCTGACGAAGTTTCTGTCTATGCAGGTTCGGCACTGGCACAGGTTGATGATCAATCGCTATCAGGATTGATTGCTGCACCTCTGACCGGAGGTCGCGTTAGTACTAAAATGATGGCGTTGTCATTTGCTGAAATGCCAGCGGATTTTATTAACGGTTATATAGTGAATAGTATCGGCACCACTGGTACGAATATGGGAGCGTGCGCTTCGTTTCTCTATAATTTGCGTCAAGGCATGCATGATATCCAACATGGGAAATCAAAAGTCG
>JAESQY010000203.1 GCA_016764915.1 Aliivibrio sp.
ATGAGCCGCGCTTTTTTAGAGAGAAGAGGTTATTTGACTGTTCTTTGCTCAGCAATCAGTTTATCAACCACACTTGGATCGGCAAGCGTTGAGGTATCCCCTAGGTTACTGGTGTCACCCGTCGCAATTTTACGCAAAATACGACGCATGATTTTTCCTGAACGTGTTTTGGGTAAAGAGTCAGTCCAGTGCAAGAAATCAGGTGTTGCAATTGGGCCAATCTCTTTACGTACCCAGTCTTTCACTTCTTTGTGCAATTCAGCACTTGGTATCTCACCGGAGTTTAGGGTGATATAGGCGTAAATCGCTTGGCCTTTAATATCATGGGGAACACCAACAATGGCGGCTTCAGCAATTTTACTAAAAGCAACCAGTGCCGATTCAACTTCAGCGGTACCTAAACGGTGGCCTGATACGTTCAATACATCATCAACACGACCAGTGATCCAGTAGTAACCATCCTCGTCACGACGAGCGCCATCACTGGTAAAGTACATGCCTTGGAAGGTTGAAAAATAAGTTTGTTCAAAACGCTCATGATCGCCATAGATAGTACGCATCTGACCCGGCCATGAGTCAGTGATCACGAGGTTACCATCAGCGGCACCCTCAATGATATTACCCATGTTGTCAACCAGAGCGGGTTGCACACCAAAGAATGGACGCGTTGCAGAACCTGGTTTTAAATCGGTAGCGCCAGGAAGTGGTGAAATCAAAATGCCACCCGTTTCAGTCTGCCACCATGTATCAACAATAGGGCAGCGCTCATCACCGATGGTTTTGTGGTACCACTCCCAAGCCTCTGGGTTAATGGGTTCACCCACCGAGCCCATTATTCTTAAACTGCTGCGAGATGTTCCATCAACAGCTTCGGTGCCTTTTGCCATCAGAGCACGAATCGCAGTTGGTGCAGTATAAAGAATATTGACCTGATGTTTGTCGACTACCTCACTCATTCGGCTGGTGGCTGGGTAGTTTGGTACGCCTTCAAACATAATGGTTTTTGCACCATTAGAGAGAGGGCCATAAATCAGATAGGTATGACCCGTGATCCAACCCACATCCGCAGTACACCAAAAGACTTCATCTTGCTGGTAATCAAACACATATTTAAAGGTCATGGTAGCGTAAACAAGATAACCACCCGTGGTGTGCAATACGCCTTTTGGTTTACCTGTTGATCCCGAAGTGTACAGAATGAACAAAGGGTCTTCGGCATTCATCTCTTCAGGTTCACAGTTCGCAGAGGCAATGGCTGTCGCTTCATGCCACCAAACATCACGTTCGCTATACCATTCAACGTCACCACCCGTGCGTTGGTAGACCAACACTTTTTCAATGTTTTTTACATTAGGGTTAGCCAGCGCTTCATCAACATTCTTTTTAAGAGGGACCGCTCGACCGCCACGAACTCCTTCGTCAGCAGTGATAACTACTTTTGCATCTGAATCAATAATACGGCCAGAGAGAGCTTCAGGGGAGAAGCCGCCAAAGACAACGGTGTGCACCGCGCCAATACGGGTACAAGCTAACATCGCTACGGCAGCCTCTGCGACCATTGGCATATAGATACAAACGACGTCACCTTTACGCACACCTTGGCTCTTTAGCGCATTTGAAAATTTACAGACCTGCTCGTGCAATTGATTAAAGGTGAGAGTTGAGTCGTCCTTAGGATCGTCACCTTCCCAAATAATGGCCACTTCATCACCACGTGTGGCTAAATGACGATCAATACAGTTAGCGGAAACGTTAAGTGTGCCATCTTCAAACCATTTTATATCAACGTGACCAGTATCAAATGAGGTGTTTTTCACTTTCGTAAAAGGTTTAATCCAATCAACAATCTGTCCATGTTCGCGCCAAAACCCTTCAGGGTTAATGACAGACTGCTGGTACATTTCGCGATATTTCGCTTCATCGGCGTGTGCGTTTTCAGCAATATGTTGTTTTACCGGGTAAACATGAACTTCACTCATTCTGTTGCTCCTTGTGAATTGGGTCGTGGTCCAACTGTTATTGGCTCTAGTTTGATAACACCACTCTCTGTTAGTAAGGGATATTCGACAATTAGACTTTAGGATGAGATGTGCATTTTTTCGCCTAACTAGGTCGAATTCCTGCAGTTTTTGAGACCTTTGTCGTTATATATTTACCGTTTCTTATTGATGTGGTTAACGTTGGGAAAACTACCATGAGTTAAGCGCACATAAATAAGGGCGGCAGCGATGGCGTCTTCTAATGCGTCATGCCGTTGAGGCAAAGGGAGATCAAGATGACGGCTGATCGCTTCAATACTCAGATCAAAATAACCATTGGGCAGCAATCTCTCTAGTTTCTGATGATAGATTTGACTGACTTCAATCAGTGCATTGGGCAGTGGAAACCCCATATGCTTTTTGCTACACCTATCGAGTATCTCTTTGTCATAACGAATGTGGTAACCCACCAATGGTCTATTGCCAATGAAATCAATTAACTGAGTAATGGCCTCTTGTTCAGAGCAACCAGAGGTAAGATCTTGATGTCTTAGTCGGTGTATGGTGACGGATTGAGAGTCTAAACTTTGTGGTGCTCGTAGTGATATATGAAATGACTGGCTGGTAATAATGCGATTATTACGTATTTTAGTGGCAGCAATTGTCACTAATTCGGCACGTTTAGGATCTAAGCTGGTGGTTTCACAATCTAATGATACCAGCTCACTGCTTGTCGGTTTATCAAATAGGTGTACATAGGGAGAGTGGTTTTGTTGACACTTCCATCGCCACCAATATCGTCTGATGAAGTTCATGCGCTAGTCTCGTATTTGATAATGGTAACCAAGCCACACTTTGAACTTCTTAACTACATGCAGACTATGACGAAGTAGATCTCGCTCTGTACGTTCAAGCTGTTTTACATTAATCTGGTTATCACTATGCTGTTCAGTGTTCTTGGCCTGTGATGTTATTTGTTGAGTTAAGCGTAACTTTATGAATAATTTTAATGCTTCTGATAAGTTTTCAGCGGTAGAGTGCTCCAATACTTTTTGCTGAGTAAGCTGATCCAAACGAGAGAAGGTGTTGGTCTCAAGGATGTTATATTCCAAGGAGAGCGCCCTTATTCCATGCACAATAGGAAAGATCCCGCCTTGCTTAATGTCGAGCCCAGTTTTGTTCTTTTTGAGCGAACCAAACAAAGTCAGTGGCACGTTAAATTGCAGCGCTGGACGAGTAAAATGGCTGAGGATCAGCTCTTGATCGGTCAACTGTTCATGAATATGTTGCTTCAATGGCACCAATAACGCTTTATTGCCAGCAACGGCATGAGCATCGGTAAGTATGGCCAATTTGAGCATGTTTTCAGGGTTGCTGAAGGCGCACAGATCTGAGATTTGTTGTTGCCACTGAGATTGGGTGTGCACCCACTGTGGATTGTTGACCATCACTCTGCCCGGACAGAGCGGATAACCCAGTTGTTGTAAAGTCGTTGTAAACTTATCCATGGCGGTGGCAAATATTTCAGGTGATAACCCATCATTGATGATCAAGGCGTTATCTTGGTCGGTTTTTAATATTTGCTCGCCGCGTCCTTCAGAGCCTAATACAAATAGACAACAGAGCTGCTGCAGTGTTTCAGGTACTACTAAATGAAACGCTTTCTCAATAATTTGTTCATTCACCGATGCGATCAACTGCATCATAAATCGGGTTTTGATGCCATTGTTGATCAGAGTTTCAACCAAATGTGTCTGGCTGTTTGCCGCCATCGCTAACTCTTCAACACTATTGGCTCTGGCAATGCGCAGAGTAAGGACGTGTGAGTGAGTTGAAAAGAGACTAAGAATTTGCGTCATGTCTATCAAACCAACATCACCGCTCTTGCCACGAACCAATACTCTTTTGATTTTATGACGAGTCATTAGAATCATCGCATTAAACAGGAACTCGCCTTTATTGACGTAATGAACCGGGTAGCGAGTTATTGGCCCGACGGGGCTACTCTGGTGCTGAGAGTCTAACATGACAGCATGGAGTAGGTCGGTGCGGGTTACGATACCAAAAGGTTGTTCAGAAGGGGTCTGTTTAAGTCGTGAGTCATATTGATTGAGCTTAACCAAAACAGCATCAACAGCGTGATCTTTCATTTTGGCGGTGACATTCGCAAGCGAAGTATCACCTTGCACAATAACGGCTGGCAATACATTGTCATCACTCACTTTTGTTAACATAAACTCAGCTAAGTTTTGTTGTTGATGAGCCTGTTTGATGAGCTGTTGGCGTCGAGCCAAATTATTGTCAAAGTAGTTTGAAAATTGGGTGTTTTGTTGATAGAACTCCAAAAATATCTCTGTAGGAAGCAAATAACAGAGCGTATCTTCGAGTGCTTGATAACTGTGCTTACAGATTTGTTCAAATTGCGAACGAATATCAAAAATATCATCATTGGCATAGTGAGCATAGATTTCACTTTTGTCCTCTGCAGCCTCTTCAACCCCTCCTTTGATGATGATATGAAGAAACAGAGAAGGGGCGTTTGGCGTGAGAATATATTCATGCTTTCTAAAGTAGGCTACATCTAAAGAGGCTTTTAATTTATGTTGTTGCTGAGAGGTCAGTCGATTAAAAGGAGCGACGGAGAGATCAAATTTATCTGGCATGGATAGGCCTCATCAACAAACAGGTTAACAGACTATATTGTGAGGTAAACCGGTGCAGAGATGAAGACGACTTTAGTCTATGTTTTTTAGTGATATATGACGTTAATATAGAAATAAGAGGATGAAGACGTTCATATTTGTTTCCCTTTTTATCTGCACATCTAACGTGCATAATATGGCCAATTATACCGAGCTTTTCTGCTGGAGATACGATGTTCCGCTGTTCCCCGTTTAACTGGGTCTCTCAATACTTTATTGGTTTCTTCTTTGCCTATGGTGTCTACCTCCCTTTCTGGGCCTTATGGTTTGAAGAGCAAGGCGTAAGCCCATCGGATATCGGCATTCTGCTGGGGATTGGTTTCGCCACTCGTTGTGTGTCAAATTTGTTGTTTACACCTAGAATGCACAAAGCTGAGCAGTTATTGCCAGCACCGCGTTGGTTGACTCTCGCTTCATTAATCTCATGTGGACTGTATGCGTTTACTGCTGGTGACTTTTGGTTAATGGCGGGGGCAACGGTGCTGTTTAACTTAGCTTGTGGCCCCGCTGTCCCGCTGTCGGATGCACTGGCGAACTATTACGCCAAATTAAAAGTGCTCGATTACGGAAAAACGCGCTTGTGGGGCTCGCTCAGTTTTATTGCAGGGTCAACTATTGTCGGTTATCTGGTGTCGGGTTATGGCTCTGATATGATCATTTATACGGCACTTTTTGGCATCGCTATGTCCATGTTTTTTGTGATGAGGAATCCAACACTCATGCCTGTGACCCAGCAGCATGAGAGTCATGAGAGACCTAAATTAATAGCGCTGCTGAAAAACCCCTCGGTCATTCGATTTTTGATATTGGTTGGCTTGATTCAAGGTAGCCATGCTGCGTTTTACAGCTTTAGTTCCATCTATTGGAAAGAGGCGGGTTACCAAGAAAGCACCATTGGCTATTTATGGAGCTTAGGTGTGGTGGCTGAAGTGGCGATCTTTGCGTTCAGTCAGCGTCTGTTTGGCGGTGTTACTATTGCGACTATGTTTAAAATTGCGGCACTGGGTGTGGTGGTGCGTTGGGGGATGACAGCTTCAACCACTGATCTCTTTGGTTTAGTGGTGGTGCAGCTGCTGCATGGTATTACGTTTGCTACTGCTCATATTGCCGCGATCAGATACATTCAAAAATCACCGGATAATAAAATGGTGGCGATGCAAGCACTCTATAATGCTCTGCCTTTAGGTGCCTTTATTGCCTTGATGACGGCCGTGAGTGGTTGGGCATATGAAATATGGGGTGGCCAACTGTTCTGGTTGATGGCATTGATGGGAATTCCGGCGTTATTTATCAAACTGGAGAAGGTTAAATAATTGTTATGAGTTGAGTGATTAATGGGTACAATCAATTGACTGGGTATAAGGGATTGATTTATGGCACAAGGTTGGATTGTGGTACCGGTATCGTTGGCCTATCTTGGCCTGCTTTTTTTAATTGCGTGGTATGGCGATAGACAGAAACAATGGATGGCCCGTTGGCGTCCTTGGATATACAGTCTCTCTATTGCTGTCTATTGTACCTCTTGGACTTTCTATGGCACCGTAGGGCAAGCCAGTGATAACCCGTGGTCCTTTCTTCCTATCTATCTCGCGCCTATTCTTGTTTTTACTTTTGGTTGGCGCTTTCTTGCTCGTTTAATTCTGATTGCAAAGCGCGAACACATCACCTCCATTGCTGATTTTATCGCAGCGAGATATGGTAAGTCGCAAGGCTTGGCTGTTGCAGTGACCTTTATCGCCGTGGTGGGTATTTTGCCCTACATTGCGCTTCAACTGCGTGGCATTACCATGGGGCTTGATCTTATTGCTCCCAATTTGTCGTCTGATTTTGGTTATGGTGATGGGCAGATCTCTTGGTTTGTAACCGCTGGACTCGCGGTATTTACCATCTTATTTGGTACTCGAAATATTGATAACACAGAACATCATCGTGGTGTGATGATGGCAGTGGCGTTTGAATCTCTGGTTAAGTTAGCCGCCTTTTTATTAGTTGGCTGTTTTATTATCTATTGGGCAATGAATGACAGTTCAATCGATCTACTAGAAGTGGCGGTACAAACGTATAAATCCCCGAATATTCCCACTCTAGTGATTCATACTGTGCTTACCATGGCAGCGATTATCTGCTTGCCAAGACAGTTCCACACCATCGTGGTAGAAAATGAAAAACCAAAAGATTTGCATACGGCGCGTTGGGTTTTTCCTGGTTACTTGATCCTGATGGGGTTGTTCGTTCTGCCTATTGCGTGGGCTGGGCAAGCACTGTTTACCGGAACCCCTGCAGATACCTATGTGATCAGTGCCCCGTTATCCGTTGGTGCGGATAATATTGCACTTATCGCTTTTTTAGGCGGCACTTCTGCGGCGAGTGGTATGGTGATTGTTGCCACTATTGCTCTGGCTATAATGGTTTCCAATGATTTGGTACTGCCGTTGCTACTTCGCAGAGTAAAGATCTCCAGTGGCAACTACTCACAGTTCTCTGGTCTACTGCTTAACATTCGACGAGGCTTGATATTACTGCTCCTTGTGGCTGCATGGGGGGTCTATCAAGGGTTAGATGGAATCAGTTCACTGTCGGTTATTGGCTTGCTCTCTTTTGCGGCTATCGCTCAGTTTTCTCCGGCATTAGTTGGTGGTCTTTACTGGCGACATGGAAATAAAAAAGGGGTTTATTGCGGCCTTCTGGTTGGTTTTATCATGTGGTTGATCACGTTGATGAGCCAAACTGGAATCTTAGCCGGAGATGCAAATAGCAATCTTCTGTTGTGGGTTGTTACTCCGCCGAATTGGCTAGCGGAGATGAATTTAGAGATGTCAGATTGGGGAATGATGCTCAGTTTGACGTTAAATGCGGTCTGTTATTTTGGCGTGTCGATACTGTCACGATCGACATTAAGTGAACGGTTGCAAGCCGCTTCGTTTATTGGCACACCGTTGCCAGAGAGTGAAGATGTCAGCTTATACCAGAGCCGAGTGACGGTGGTTGAATTAGAGATGCTGGCATCACGATTTGTTGGCCAAAAGCGGGTTCGTCAGGCCTTTATCCAGTTTTCTCATCAACATCATATTCGATTAGAGCCACAACAACAGGCGAATGCAGCATTGATCCGCCACACTGAACGCGTATTAGCAGGCGTGTTTGGTGCTTCATCATCTCGATTGGTTCTGACCTCAGCGTTGCAAGGACGGAATATGCAGTTAGAAGAGGTCGCCACGATTGTTGATGAGGCCTCGGAGCTGTTTGACTTTAGCCGAGGGCTGTTGCAAGGAGCAATTGAACATATTAGCCATGGTATTGCAGTTGTGGATAAGCAACTGCGACTAGTTGCATGGAATCAACGCTATCTCGAACTGTTTAGTTTTCCGGTTGGTTTAATACAAGTGGGCCGCCCGATAGCGGATGTGATCAGACATAATGCGATGAATGGTCTGTGTGGACCTGGTGATCCTGAACTGCATGTTAAGCGCAGGGTTGAACATTTAGAGCGTGGAACTACCCACATTTCTTCGAGAACTCGTGCTGATGGACGGGTGATTGAGGTGCAAGGTAACCCTATGCCTGCTGGTGGGTTTGTTATGAGTTTCACCGATATTACGGTGTTTAGAGAGACCGAAAAAGCGCTAAAAGAGGCCAACGAAAACTTAGAGGGCAGAGTGTTGGAGCGAACTAAAGAGTTGGAGTCACTGAATCAGCGATTAGTGAGCGCAACCTACAGAGCAGAGAATGCATCACAATCAAAAACACGCTTTTTAGCAGCAGTAAGCCATGACTTGATGCAGCCACTTAATGCGGCGCGTCTGTTTGCATCCTCTTTGTCTGAAGTATCCAAAGATGAAGAAACCACCAAAATGTCAGGGCATATTGAGTTAGCTCTTGAGGCGGCGGAAGATTTGATTGCGGATTTGCTGGATATTTCACGATTAGAATCAGGGAAAATAGAGTTCGCCGCGTATGATTTTTCCATCAATGATGTGTTTGATACACTCTCCGCTGAGTTTGGTGTATTAGCCCAAAACCAAGGCATTGATTTTAAAGTCGTTCACTCCGATCTGGTTATTCATTCTGACCCTAAACTGTTGCGACGAGCGCTGCAGAACTTTTTAACTAATGCATTTCGATATAACCCAAGAGGAAAAGTGTTGCTTGGTGCTCGACGTGACGATAAACAGGTACGTATAGAGGTTTGGGATAATGGCGTTGGTATTGCTCCGGAGAAGCAGGAGTTTATTTTTGAAGAGTTTACTCGAGCCGAACAGAGTCATGCGGATCAGGGGTTAGGACTTGGGTTAGCGATCGCCCGTGGTATAGCCAGAACGTTAGGCCACCATATAGGTTTACGTTCTTGGGTAGGAGAGGGCACCGTATTTTCTATTTCGGTTGCTAAAGGGGTGCTCGCCAAAAGTCACGCTTCGATTGCCGTCGCTTCCCAGCAGCCTGTTTTACCTATGCAAGGGGTAAAAGTGTTGTGTGTGGATAATGAGTCGGAGATTCTACTGGGCATGGAAATGCTATTAAAGCGTTGGGGCTGTGAAGTCAAAACGGCAGAAGATCTATTACAAAGCATGAGAGCATTAGAGGACAATTGGCATCCTGAGGTTATCTTTAGTGATTATCATCTCTCCAATGGTCAGACGGGGTTACAAGTGCTGCAGCAGTGTCGTCTTCGGTTGGGAGATAACTTTAAAGGTGTGGTGATCAGTGCGGATAGAACAGATGAAGTGCTTAATGGTATTAAAGGTAATGGCTTTGGTTATATATCAAAGCCGGTTAAACCTTTGAAATTAAGAGCGGTTTTGAATCAGTTGGTTGAGTCATAAGTCGGCAATAAAAAGGTCAGCACATGGCTGACCTTTGATTTATATTACTAATGTTGGTTGATGCTAACGAAAAGCTTAGTGGCTTTGCGCGTCACCAGAACCTTTAGGGAATCGAATGGATTCAACGAGGTCTTGAACATCTTGTGGTACTTCAGCTGTGACTTTGCTGACGGCAATAGAGACAGCAAAGTTTAGACACATACCTAAGGTACCAATACCTTCAGGGCTGATACCAAACATCCAGTTATCAGACGTGTTCGCTGCCGGGTTTATAAACTTGAAGTAGATGATGTAAGTCGCAGTAAATACGATGCCTGAAAGCATACCTGCAATCGCTCCTTCTTTGTTCATCTTCTTGTAGAAAATACCCAAGATGATGGCAGGGAAGAATGACGACGCGGCTAAACCAAAGGCGAAGGCGACGACTTGAGCCACAAATCCAGGTGGGTTAATACCCAGATAACCTGCACCGACAATCGCTAATGCAGCACCTACTCGAGCAGCTAATAGCTCTTGTTTATCCGTCATGTCAGGCTTGAAGCCTTTCTTCAACAAGTCATGAGAGATGGAGGTAGAGATAACCAGCAATAGACCCGCAGCGGTTGATAACGCAGCGGCTAAACCACCCGCAGCCAATAACGCCACGACCCAATTAGGTAGACCTGCTAACTCTGGACTTGCCAATACGATGATGTCACGGTTAATGTTAACTTCGTTACGCTCATCGCCTGAGTAGAACATCTTGCCATCGCCATTTTTATCTTCAAAGCTAACCAGGCCTGTGCTTTCCCAGTTTTTATACCAGCTAGGCGCTTCAGCAATAGTGACACCTTGCATATCTGGACCATTGATCGTTTCAATCAAATTGATTCGAGCAAAAGCCGCAATCGCAGGCGCTGTGGTATACAGCAGTGAAATGAAGACTAAAGCATAACCTGCAGAGATACGAGCATCAGACACTTTTGGTACAGTGAAGAAGCGGATGATTACATGTGGAAGGCCAGCAGTACCTACCATTAGAGCAGCACAGATAAAGAATACGTCAACCATACTCTTTGAGCCGTCAATGTAGGAGGTAAATCCAAGCTCAGCCGTTAGACCTTCAAGACGTTCTAACACATACGTTTCAGAACCTGTCATGGTAGAGCCAAAACCAAGTTGAGGCAGTACGTGACCCGTCATTTGAATGGAGGTAAAGATGGCAGGAACCATGAAGGCAAAAATAAGCACACAGTATTGAGCAACCTGCGTATAAGTGATGCCTTTCATTCCACCAAGAACCGCGTAGAAGAAAACAATACCCATACCGATGATGATACCCATATTGATATCAACTTCTAGGAAACGAGCGAATACAACACCCACTCCACGCATCTGACCTGCTACGTAAGTAAACGAAATGAAGATGGCACAAAAGACAGCGACCATACGTGCAGTTCTAGAGTAATAACGATCACCAATGAAGTCTGGTACGGTAAACTTACCAAATTTACGAAGGTACGGAGCTAAACACAAAGCAAGAAGAACGTAACCGCCTGTCCAACCCATTAAGTACACACTGCCGTCATAACCGATGAAAGAGATGATTCCGGCCATCGAAATAAACGATGCAGCCGACATCCAGTCAGCCGCGGTCGCCATGCCATTTGCGAGTGGGTGAACATCACCACCAGCAATATAAAACTCACTGGTTGTTCCTGCGCGAGCCCAGATTGCAATACCGATATATAAAGCAAATGTGATACCGACTAATATAAACGTCCAAGTTTGGATATCCATGAAATTCCCTCTTAATCTTCTTGTACGTTGAATTTTTTGTCGAGGGCATTCATGCGTGCCACGTAAACAAAAATAAGGACTACAAAGGTGTATATTGACCCTTGCTGCGCAAACCAGAACCCAAGCTTAAAACCGCCAATTTGCACGGTATTAAGTACATCAACAAATAGAATGCCAGCGCCATATGAAACGACAAACCAGATAGTGAGCAAGGTGCCCATTATTCTTAGGTTTTCTTTCCAATAGGCTTGAGCATGGTCTTTTGATTCAAATGACATCACTGCCTCCTTTTCGTTAATAAGATGTTACAAAAACAACATTAGCAGTGAAACTTCTATATAACAGTGCAACTTTAGTCGTGTGATTTTTGAAGAGAATTACGGATATAGAGGAGTTTTTGTGAGGTAAGTAATAAAACGATGATGTTAATTAATTGTTAATGTAGCCAAAGGTCTAATAAAAATAGAAGGTAATTGACAGGGGATGTAAAAAAGTTAGCGGTTAAGCTAACTTTTTTGTTGGATTCGTATATTGAACAACAGAGGAGGTTATTCGATAGGATCGAGCTGCTGCAATAAAATAACGGCCTGAGTGCGATTTTTTACACCGAGTTTTCTAAATATTGCGGTCATATGTGCTTTGATTGTGGCTTCAGACACCTCTAAATCATAAGCGATCTGTTTATTGAGTAAGCCATCAGTGAGCATGCTCAACACCTTATATTGCTGCGGGGTAAGGCTGGCAATTTTATGAGCGATGTCGTTTTCTTCGACATACTCATTGATCAAACCTTCAGGGAAAAAAGGTTCCCCAGATAATACTTGATTGAGTGCAGAAACTAACGATCGCATGTCACTGGATTTTGGGATAAAACCAAAAGCACCGTGATTTTTTACTTGAGTGACAATACTGGCATCCTCGCTGGCTGAAACCACGACGATGGGCAGCTCAGGATATTGGGATCGTAGATGAATTAAACCTGACATACCATTTGATCCAGGCATTTTTAGATCCAGCAGTAACAGATCGATGTCTGGCTCTTTGGCCATAAGATCGATAAGAGAGGTAAGTGAGTCAGCCTCAAGTAAGTTTGCACCGCTGATCGCCATGTGAATTGACTGAAACAGTGCATTGCGAAATAGAGGGTGATCATCAGCAATGATAATAGTGTAATTCGCGTCCATGAGATCTTAATTTTATAAGAATGTGCATTTACCGTAGCACTTGATGAGAAAGTGAGCAATCAAATCGAGTCAAACTCTGCGCTCTATCGCTTAATAATGAGAAAGATACATCGCACTATGAATGCGATGTATCCTGACGTTGTGAACTTGGTTGCTCAGCCTAAGTTAATGCAACCAACTCATTAGTATCAACCCCAATCAATACGTTGGAACCATTAACAAGGTGTTGGGTACCTCTGCGATGCGGGTCGTCAACAAGCAGTAACTGCCCACCAACATCAATGCCATATCTGACTAAGTGCCCTAAGAACTCTTGATGAAGAATTTTCCCTTCCAGTACCAGTGATGAATTAAGTGGTGAGGTTGAGTTACTGCTAATTTCAACACTTTGTGGTCTAAACAGTAGTGATATCTCGCCCCGTTTATCCGTTTTATAAGGGAAAGTGATGCCTGATTCGGTAGAGAAGATGGTAGAGCCTTGTGTTTCATCGATTTTGCCGGTTAATAAATTTGCTGTTCCTAAGAAATCAGCGACAAAACGATTCGCAGGATTGTCATACAGAGAGATGGGTTTACCCATCTGTTGAATAACGCCTTGATCAAGCACCGCAATACGATCTGAAATGGTATTGGCTTCTTCTTGGTCGTGAGTAACAAAGATAGTGGTTAGCCCCAGTTTTCTCTGCAGGTCAAGAAGGTCGCGGCGCATCTGTTCGCGCAGATTAGCATCAAGATTAGAGAGTGGTTCATCAAGCAGCAACACTTGAGGTTCAACCACGACGGTTCGGGCGATAGCGACTCGTTGCTGCTGACCACCGGACAGTTGAGAAGGGCGACGCTCAGCAAGGTGCATTAATCCCACAAGCTCAAGTGCATTGTCGACTCGCTCTTTGATCTCAGGCTTTGCGACTTTCCGCTCTTCCAGTCCGTAGGCAATATTTTGGCGTACCGTCATGTGAGGCCAAAGGGCATAACTTTGAAATACCATGCCGACATTACGCTTCCATGGTGGCAGATCAACGATGTCTTGACCTCCAATTAAAATTTGTCCTTTTGGTGTAGGGCCAAAACCTGCTATTGCTCGAAGCAAGGTTGATTTCCCGGATCCTGATGGGCCAAGAAAAGCAAAAAACTCCCCCGGCTTTATGTCTAAATTGACCCCTTTTAGTACTTCGGTCTCGCCAAAAGAGAGGGAGAGGTCATTAATGGTTATGCCTACTTGTTTATTATCTACATTCATTTTTATTTCTCCTGCTCTTAAAGACTTTTCAGACCATTCGCTTCACGGGTACGCTCAACGATGTAATGGGATAAGTAAGTGGCTAAGCCAACAATAACAACGGCAATGATGCCAAGGGCTGCTCCGGGTCCACGTCCTGCAGCACTCTGCATAAAGACATACAAGCCATAAGCAAGTGGTGCATCTGATTCACTCGAAACCAGCATGATGGTGGCAGATAACTCAACCGCAGCGGTGGCAAAGGCAGTGACAAATCCGGCTAGAATACCGGCGGCCATTAATGGAATCACGATACGTCTAACGGTGGTGGCACGAGTTGCCCCTAAGTTTTCAGAAGCTTCCTCGAGAGAAGGACTGACTTGCTGCAGAGAGGCCACGCATGATCTCAGGGCGTAAGGAAGACGGCGGACAGAGAGTGCAATCACAATGATCCCCCACCATGTTGCCATTGGCGCGCCAGTAAAGGGCATTTCGACATCGTAAAAGCTTCGCAAGTAACCGATACCCAATACAACACCTGGAACCGCGAGAGCGGCCATTGCGCCAAAGTCGAGCCATTTACGGCCGATAATTTTGGTGCGCCAAACGAGATAAGCGATCGCAGTACCTAAAATCACATCGGCCAATCCAGCCATACCTGCGTACATTAAGGTATTCGCAATGAATCCGGAGGCTTGCTCAAAGGCTGTTGCGTAGTGCGATAGGGTATAAGCGTCCGGCAGTGGGCTGTAACTCCATATGGTGCCAAAAGAGAGCAGTAACAAAGCAATATGAGGCGATAATACCAATAATAGCAATAAGATAATGACGGCATAACACATGACTAACTCTTTCGGTTTGAGTTCACGCTTAGAGAGACCACCGCCCCCTTTTTGAGTGGTAGAGTAATCTTTTCCTTTTAGAGAAAGAAAGGCGACCCAGAGTGCGAACACCGAAAATGCCACTAGAATAACGGAAATAACGTAACCCATAGGATCACTAATACCGACTGAAGTAATGCGCAAATAAGCTTGTGGGGCAAGCATGTCATTGACGTTAAGCAGCAGTGGAGTGCCTAAATCATCAAATACTTTGACAAAAACCAGTGAGGCACCGGCGACATAACCTGGAAGGGCCAGTGGAAAAACAATTTTTCGGAACAGTTTAAAACCGGACGACCCCAGAGATTGTGCTGACTCTTCCATGGAGCTATCTATATTTTGTAGCGCTGCAGATAGGTTGATTAAAATAAAGGGAAAGTAGTGAACACTCTGAACAAAAATCACGCCATTCAGCCCTTCCATCACTGGAATGGTGAAGCCAAGGTATTCATCCAATAATAGATTCATGGTGCCGTTTTCACCAAACAACAGCTGCATGGCAACCGCGCCAATGAAAGGAGGCATGATCAGTGGAACAATGCCTAATGTCTGAATTAGTACCGTCCCGCGAAACTGAAATCGACTGGTAAAGTAGGCTAAAGGTAGCGCAAATATTGACGCTAGGATCACCGACATAAAAGCGACGTAAAAAGAGTTAAAAAATGACTCTCTAAACAGGCTACTGCTAAAAAAATCGACAAAGTTAACCAGTGACAATGCACCAGATTGGTCTTGAAAAGCGACGTAGATAACTTTCAAAACAGGAACAAATAGGAATACCAAAATAAAAGCGGCAATAGTCAGAGCGGCTAGGTATAAGCCCCAGTCTTCTCTGATTTTCTTTAGCAGACGCTTTTGTTGTGCAGATGTAGATCTACTTTTCTGTGGTAACGACACCGTACTCATGGCTGTCTCCATTACAGATGAATAAAAGGGCTGTGAGGGAGAACCCTCACAGCGAGTGGTCTAAAAGAGCGATGGGGTTACAGTAGGTCTAAAGCTTGCTCGGCTAGCTCTTCAGCCTTCTCGTAATTGCTCACTACTTGTTTATCCCATGACTGTTCGACTTCAGCCTGACGGGCACCCACTTTATCGGTGGATTTTTTACGCTTCTTAGTAAACACAGCAGCAAACTCTGGATCGGAAGCTTGTTTCGCCGAAATAGGAAGCTGATTGATCAGCGCTTTGGCTTCGGCTACCAGTGCCAGTGCTTGTGAGTTATTTGCCGATTTTGCTTTGCTTTCTGCTTTGTGAATCTCATGAGTAGCAGAACGTAGCTCATCCAAGCGGTAGGTGATCATTACATCAAACAGGCTGTTCACTACGTTGTAGCGAGATTTAGAAAGATTTAAATCAAAGTCAACCGAGCCGATGTCTTCACCAGTGAATGGGTTTGGGAAATTTGCAGGTGCTTTAGAGTAGACGGCAGGGTTAACGGGTAAACGCTGAATTTTTTCATTGAGTAGCAACTCTTGACCCTCTTCAGATAGAAGAAAATCAATAAAGGCATTGGCATTTTTTGGGTGCGGTGCATTATTGATCTTTCCGACATTGGCCGGCACAAGAGAGGTGATACTTGGGTAGTGAAAATCAACGGGGAAACCACTGGCTTTGGATGAAAAACCAAAGAAGTCAATCACGATTCCCACACCAAATGCGCCACTGTTTACACCATCAGGTACGCCAAAGCTTCGTTCTGTAACCGTTTTGAAGTTGCCCGACATGGCTTTAAGCGCAGACCAACCCTCTTGCCAACCTTTACCTTGAATGATCGCTTCAACCGTTAAGTGTGTGGTACCAGATCGAGAAGGAGCTGACATACCAACGTGCTTGTAGTAAATCGGGTCAGCAAGGTCTGCCCACTCTTTAGGGATTGGCAGTTTTTTTGCTTTCATGTAGCGTTCGTTCCACATGATGCCGTAACCTGATAGGGCAAAACCTTTGTAGTATCCCTCGGGATCGTTAATTGGGAATGAGCCTACTTTTTCTGGAATTCCTTCGACAGATGAACTGTATTTAGCCAGTAAATTATTATCTTTCAATACCTCAAAGGCGTCTGGAGCGGAAGCCCAAAAAATATCAGAACCATTTTTATTGGAGGTCTCTTGAACGTATTTTATGCCTGACGTCGTTTTTTTCTTCAGTATCTCTACTTTTATGTTGGGGTATTTTTTCTCAAAGGCATTTTTATAGACATCGGTAACATCATTTGAAAACGACGTAATGATAACCAGCTTGTCTTCCATTGCATTTGCTATTGAACTGAACCCTAAAGCTGAAGAGATTGCACAGCTAAGTGTCAGTAGTTTCCATCCATTTTTCATAGTTTCGCTCCGTAAGCGTAGGTCATTGATGAAGTACTGCTTAATTCGGAACGACTATTACAACTACTATGCCAACTCTTTTCTTTCTATATCTATATGTATTATAAGGTTTTTTATTGTCATGAATTATATTGGTGAGTCATGGTTGTGACTAAGGCGTTAATGATGTGTTACTTATGACTCATCAAATGCAATATTGCTGTGATCTCTATCCTGTTCATTGAGATAGTCTTCTCGTTTTATATCGAATTTTTTCATTCTTAAATAGAGGTTTTTACGTGGAATATCCAAATGCTCAGCCGTTTTTCCTATCTGTCCATCAAACAGTTGTAATGTACTATCGATGATGGTGTATTCGACGTGATTAAGTTGCGCGCTTAGGCTTTGCGGCTGCGAGCTGATATCAGGCAGAATGATATCGGAGATGCCTAATACAATGCGGTCAGCTTCGTTCATCAGCTCTCGGACATTACCTGGCCAGTCGTGGTTAATGAGTTGATTGAAATGGCTAGGAAGTAGGGCTGGGGCTCTTCTTTGGTGTCGCTTCTCAGCTTGGTTAATAAAGTGGCTGAGCAGCAGTGGAATGTCCTCTTTACGCTGACGCAAAGTAGGAATGTCTAATGAGGCGACATTTAAGCGGTAATAGAGATCTTCGCGGAAAATACCAGACGTTGAACATAGACGCAGATCGGACTTTGATGCAGATATCACCTTAAGGTCTACATTAATCGTCTGATTGCTGCCCACTCTCTCAAGTTCACCCTCTTGTATCACTCGTAACAGTCGTATTTGAGCGGTAAGAGGCATGCTCTCTATCTCATCAAGAAACAGAGTGCCACCAGAGGAGTATTCAATTTTGCCGATGCGTTTTTTACTAGCACCAGTAAAGCTGCCCATCTCATGACCAAAAAGCTCGGACTCAATGAGGTTTTCAGGGAGAGCTCCACAGTTGATGGCGACAAAATTCTGTTGGCTTCGATCTGAAAAAGTATGTAATGCCCGTGCTATTTTTTCTTTCCCGGTCCCGGTCTCTCCGTTTAATACAATATTAACATCGGCGTTTGCTAAGGTGAGTAGACGATGTTTGAGCTTAACCATGGCATCGGATTGACCAATTAATAATTCATCTAAGCTGATGTGCCTTGGCGACTCACTTTTTAAGCGTCTATTCTCCAAGGTCAATGTGCGGTGTTTTGTCGCTTTATCGACAATGCCAAGTAGGTGTTCTGGGTGCAGTGGTTTTTCAAGAAAATCAAAGGCACCCTCTTTAATACAATTAAGTGCCATTTCGATATCGGCATGGCCTGAAATAAGGATAAATGGCAGGTCAGGATCAATGTTGTGTACATGTTTCATGAAGGTGATGCCATCCATACTCGGCATACGAATATCAGAAACCACAATAACATTGGAATCAAAGTGCAGCTTTGGAATGGCATTATCTGGCGTTGAGAAAGCGGAGACTGTGAACTTTTTCAGTAGCAATATTTCGGTCAGGCTCTCTCTTAGCTCTTGATTATCTTCAACTAAAATGACGTGTTTCGGATGAGGCATAAACTGATCTCCGTTCCTTGGTTGATCTGCGAAGATAGGGTGATGTTGCCACCGAAATCTTTAATGATATTGTGTGAAATTGATAGGCCGAGTCCTAGCCCTTTCCCCTCTTCTTTGGTGGTGTAAAAAGGTTCAAATATGAGTTGCGGCTTTTCGTTATCTATTCCACAACCATTATCAATAATAGTCAGTGTAATCTGCTCATTGTTTATTACTGTGCTAATGATCTGTATCTGAGGGGTAATCTGTTGTTGCTGTTGTCTGGTTTTAATCGCATCGATGGCATTACTGATTAAGTTAACGATCACTTGTTCTAATCGAATGGGATCCGCGAGAACTGAGTGAGAATCATCAATGGATAACGTAAACCACTGCTCGGTAATTTGGTTATTAGTAAACAGTGAAATACTGTCATCCACCACTTTATGCAAGGAAGTAGCGAAGAGCTGACCATCACTTTTTCGAGAAAACGATTTAAGGTGCTGGCACAGCTTAGTTGCGCGGTCGGTGATGTTATTTATTTTCGTTAACTTCTCATCAAGTAGGCTAAATTGCTGCCGCTGTAGATACTGTTCAGCTAAATAAGCATTTGATTTTATCGCGGCCAAAGGTTGGCTAAACTCGTGCACTATGCCTGCAGTTAGTTGACCTAACATGGCGAGTTTACTGGCTTGAGTTAACTCATTTTGAGTATTGTATAGGTCGTTTTCGGTTTGTTCTCGATGCTGTATCTCTTTTGTTAACTTGTCGTTGGTTTGTTCAAGCTGCTGCGTGTATTGCTGAACTCTTAAGGCGTTGGTATTGAAGATCTGAGTTGCTTGAGAGAGCATAGCCAACTCATCATTGCCTCGAATCTGAGTGGTTTTTAATGTCTCCCCCATGGCCAAATGGCGCATGCTTCTAAGAATTGTCGAGAGTCGGTTAAGCAGCTGAGATTTGAGGTACCAACCAACCAGTAAAGAGAGAATCGCGACGAGAGTGATGGTGATAGTGAGGTTTTTTTTACTTTTCACCATAGCATCTGATAATGCTTGAACCGAAGATTCTGTATTCTGTTGAGCTTGGTTAACGGCTTGAGCCACAATGAGTTTAACTCGCTGGATCAATAATTGATTTTCCAGTAATAACTCCTTGTTAGACTCTTGCAGCTGCAATGACTTTAAGCTGACTTGAATGACATTATCACTGTCGTTAATGCGGTGGTTTAACTGCTCTGCTATCTGTCTGATGGTCACAGTGCTTGGAAGATCGCTCAGCAAATGCAGCTGTTGTTGAATGGTGAAAAATGTCTCATCAATAACGCTCTGGTTGGAGAGTATTTCTGATCGTGTAGAGAGCAGTGTGGATCTCTGCAATAGATCAAAAGTTAAATTAATATTGGTCTCAAAGGTAAGCAGTTGATGTCGTATGTCGCTTTGAGTACTGAGTATGTGAATCTCCTTTTTGGATAACGTTCTATTTTGACTCAGTCGTTTAATCAATAGATTTAGGTTGTAAATACTGTCATTAATAAGGGGGGTGATTTCATCAATAAAGTCAATTTGCATCCAATGCAGTAACTGTCTTTTTTCCTCTTTTTGGCTCTGTACAGTAAGGCGCAGTCGGGCATTCATCGTTAGCGCTGCGATATTTTCTGATATTGCCTCTTTTAAAAAAAGCAGTTCATTTTGTCTCTCTGGCACAATGCCTTGCTGGCTAAACTGAGAGAGCTTGGGCAGGCTGGTGGTTAAACGTTGATAAGCTAAAGCCAAACTCACTTTGTCTTTGGCGAGCATTAAATTGGTCGCATCTGTGGCTATCTGTCCTCCAATTTCTGCAAACAGAGAAGCGGCTGCAATGGTCGGGATCTGTTCTGTAGAGACGCGTTCAACTGAATTAGTCAACTTTTGAAAAGAGAAAGTGGTGGAGATCATGAATGATATTGCTAAACAACCGAGCACTAAATAGAGCCCGAGAATTCGAGTAGCAATACTATTTCTTTTTTTCATTAATCACCTCAAGATCTCTGTTGCCAGCCAAGGTATGAGCCGCTTTTTCTAGCTGCTGATTGACTATATTCCTCCACTGTTTACTAATTCTTTGGTAAAAATCACTGTGTTTGTTGATAGGGCTTAAGCGTAAATTTAGCTCTGGGTCGCTTGCCACTGCTTCTTCTATTGGTACCTGAGTCATTAGCTTTTTGCTTTTTGTTTTGAGCTCAGAGTAGAGTTGATCATTAATGGAGTGCCATTCACGCCAAAAAGCACCAAGTGAATTGATTCTAAGGCTGATCATTTGGTCAAATAGTACATTAACGACATGGTAACGACTGGCAGATAGCGCTAAATCGAAATGGAAGGGATCTGCACTTTCAATCTGTTGTTTATCGGCTAGAGATATGCGATTCACACTGGGAAGCTTGAGCAGAGATTGCCCTTGATCAGAGAGTAAAAATGAGACAAATCGACGGCTTGAAATATCTTGTTGTGTTGATGCCGTTACCGCCACCGTTGCAGGTAGCAGAGGTGTATTAGGCAACGGCGCAAATCCAACATTATGACCATTGGCTAACGCGCTTCGATAGAAAAAATCGACCACAGGAGCGATGGCAAAACGCTGCTTTAAAATACCTTCTCTAACCCCAAAGCTTCGAGCGGTAATAGTCGCAAGGTTACCGCCTAACTGTTGCAGTAATGCCCAGCCCTCATTCCATCCATATTGTTGCAGTATTAACTCAATCATTAAATGGTTGGTGCCAGAACGAGAAGGTGCGCTTAATGCGATTGTTTGTTGGTACTGCTGGTTGAGTAAATCTACCCAGTTAGACGGTGGTGGCAGCAAATTATTGTCTAAAAAATCGTTGTTCCAAAAAAGGCCAAATTGCGACCAGGCAAAAGTTTCGAAAAAGTGGCTGCTCGTTGGGTTGATATTTTTGAGTTGTTGCTGCTGTTGCAACATCATCATCGCATCGGCAGAGCTCAGCCAGACAATATCGGCAGCCGGCGTCCTTTTTTGCTGAATATGTGTCATTACGGCTGGGGTGTTTTTATTGAATACTTGCACTAATATCTGAGGATTATTATGTTCAAACTCTTTTACTATGGGCAGGTAAAAACTCTCAGGAAAAGAGGTAAGAATCATGATTTTATTCAGGTTAGTCTGCGCATAGGAGGAGGCCGTACTACAGGTTATTATTGCGATGAATAACGTGTGAATCCAAGTGCGAGCCATTATGCCAATCTCTACTATTTAACCAAGTTGATAGAGAGTCTTTCAAAAAAACATAAATTTAACAAAAATGAAACATCAAACTGTGAACAGAGTGATGATTAAAAAAGGCAGGTATAATCACCTGCCTTAATAGAAGTGAGCGCTAGGGAATCAATTGATTATTTTGAAGATGCTCAAGAAACGGCGTTGATTTCATGAATCCAGTAAGGCGAGCGTCCTGCAATTTATTTCCTTGTTTATCCCAGAAATCGATAGTCGGTAGGCCAAGCACGTTCATACTTTTCAGTAGCTGGATATCGTCCATGCTGTTTTTAGTCACATCAATTTGCAGTAGAACAAAGTTAGACAGTGCGGGCTCAACATCTGAGTGGTGGAAGGTATATTTTTCAAACTCTTTACAAGCGACACACCAATCTGCATAAAAATCGAGCATGACAGGTTTACCTGCAGATTTTGCCTTGGTCAGTTCTTGGTTTAACTCGTCGATGTTGCTGATTCGTTGAAAGCTAATATTCGCTGTTTTCGTTTCTGTATTGCCACTGTTGGTGAAGTACTCGATTGCCGGTATCGAAGAGGCGACAATGCCCAAAATAGCAATAATGCCAATAGCGCTGCTTTTCCAGCCTGGTTGCATGGCGGTTTTGATGTGATAAAGCCAACCAAAAGCAGCTAATCCTAAAGCCATCCAAAGGTAAGGGGTGAGCGAGTGCGGTAAGATACGCTCTAATAAGAATACGGGTACAGCAAGAAGAATAAAACCAAATAGGGTTTTGACGTGAGTCATCCAATTGCCTGCTTTTGGTAGCAGTTTATTGCCAAACATTGCGGCCAAAATAAGAGGAATACCCATGCCAATTGCCAGCGCATACAAAGCAACGGCACCCGTAAGTAAGTCGCCACTTTGTGCTACATAAATTAGAGCTCCGGAGAGTGGTGCTGTGGTGCAAGGTGAGCAGACCAATCCAGAAATAGCCCCCATAGTGAATACACCAAGTAAACTGCCACCTTTTTGTTTATTGCTTAAATTACTTAACCAAGTTTGCATTGAGCTTGGTAGTGAAAGAGTAAAAAGACCAAACATAGAGAGAGCTAAGGCCACAAACATGACACTTAGACCAATCAATACATAAGGGTGTTGTAGGGCCGCTTGGAATTGCATGCCGGCAGAAGCGACCACTAAACCTAATACAGTATAAGTGAGTGCCATACCTTGCACGTAGATGAATGAGAGCTTAAATGTTTTACCGTGGCTAAGCTTTCCGCCTCCCAATACGATGCCAGTTAAGATTGGATACATAGGCAGTACACAAGGGGTGAATGCCAAACCAATACCTAAACCGAGGAAGATCAGTGGTGTCCACCAGTTGTTACCCAGATTTTTGGCTAAATCTTGCTGTTCAGTGAGTGGTGGCCTATTGATTGTTACTTTTTCTAATATCACGGCACTGCTGTTATCTGTATTGAGCATTGATAGAGGGATGACTCGTATTTCTGGTGGATAGCAAAAACCTGCTTTGGCGCAGCCTTGATAACGAACCGTTAACTCTCCCCCTTTTTGTACTGATTTCAACGGTACTTTGATTTGCAAAGGGGTAGTGTAAATATTGACATCACCAAAAAATTCATCGTTGTGAGGCGTGCCTTCATCCATGATCAAATCACCAATCTCAGCATGATTAGCGGTCACGGAAATTCGCTGTTGATAGAGGTAGTAGTCTGATTTTACTTGCCAATCAAGAACCACCTGATCGTTGTTTTGGATAAAATTGAAGGGGAATGCTTGATCAACCGTAACAAATTTTTGAGAGGGACTATCACTGAAACTCGGAAGAGTGAATTCGGCATTAGCCATGTTGCTTAAAGTCATTGAAAAAGAGAATACAACGAAAAATAATAGTGCAACAGTAGATCGTTTGATCATGATTTTATCTTATAGGTAAAAGGCAGTAATACGACCCTTGAATATTAGGTAAGTTTCATCGATTTAACAATAAGTATAACAAAGTCCATATTGGATTGTCGTTAGAAAGCGTATGGGAAACGTAATGTTCACTGTAAATCAGGCGTATCTTCAGTAAGCCCAGCTGCAGCATTAATATTGAAGGTGAATCTTTTCGAAACTGAATGATTTTTCTCTGTATCAATCTGCGCACATTACAACAGAGTGTGGTACGTGACTCGTTTGGAATATTTAGTATAACAACACAACGCCAGATAGTTTTATTGAGAGTGTGATTCAAAATTCATTGGACGGTCAGGTGATTAATCTACAGACCACTGTTGATATTCGTGCAGAAGTTGATGGGATTATTCTACAATCACTAAATAATCAGCGCATGCAAGATGCACTGTCATTTTCCAGTAATTTTTAAAATGGCGACCTGTTGTTGGTCGCCATTGTTTTTTCAACCGCTATAAAATGATGCCACCCAGTATGAAACCAAGGGTTACAGAGGTAGATATGGTGACTACGCCCGGAATAAAGAACGGATGGTTGAACACCCAATTACCAATGCGGGTTGATCCGGTATCATCCATCTCAACCGCCGCCAGCAGTGTGGGGTAAGTAGGAAGAACGAACAGAGCGCTAACCGCAGCAAAAGAAGCTACTGCCGTAAGTGGAGCAACACCGATAGCAAGAGCAGCAGGCATTAGAGCGGTAGTCGTTGCTCCTTGTGAATAAAGCAGCATAGAGGCAAAAAACAGTACTACAGCTAACATCCATGGATACTGTTCAAGGATATGTGCAGAGAACTCTTTGATGTCACTAATATGTGCAGAGACAAATGTATCTCCTAACCAAGCGACACCAAGCACACAGACACAAGCGCTCATACCTGATTTAAAGGTGGCTGCATTCGCAATTTTTCCCGCGTCAATATGTGTAAAGGTGACAATCGCGGCCGCGGCAGTGAGCATAAGTGCCATGATCGCTTCATTTCGACCGATGGTTGGATTTTCAATTAAACCGACACTGCTACTGATCATGGTGGCGTATGCGACCACTGCAAAAATGGCTAACCCGAAAATATACACTGACGCTTTTGCGGAGGGTAAAATTTCGCGCTTAGCTGCCCCTTTCATTTTGATCAGTCCTTTTTCAAGGCGTTCTTGATAAATCACATCATCTTTGAGCTCACAACCTAGAAAATTAGCGACAAATGCACCAACCATACAAGCAATAAACGTGGAAGGAATGCAGACAGCCAATAAGGTTAAGTAATCAACACCAAGTGGTTCTAATATGCCAGAGAAAAAGACAACAGCTGCAGAAATTGGGGATGCGGTAATCGCAATCTGAGAGGCTACAACAGCAATTGATAGAGGTCGTGATGGACGAATACCTTGTTCTTTTGCCACTTCAGCAATCACAGGAAGTGTAGAAAAGGCGGTATGACCCGTTCCCGCTAATACCGTCATTACATAAGTCACAATGGGCGCATAGAAGGTGATGTGTTTCGGGTTTTTACGTAGGAATTGTTCTGCGAGATCAACCAGCCAGTCCATGCCTCCAGCGACTTGCATTGCGGCAATAGCGGTAATAACGGACATAATGATCAGGATAACATCAATAGGAATAGAGCCAGCATCAAGGCCTAACACCATCGTTAGAACTAAAACACCAGCACCGCCGGCGAAACCGATGCCGATCCCCCCTATTCGTGCGCCCAAATAAATGAACAACAGTACAATGAGAAGCTGCACAGCAATCATGAGTGATTCTCCAATATGATTAATGGTTAAGTGCTATTCCATTGCGATCTCAAAACGACACAAGGCCTTTGTAAATAACAAAAACCGTTATAAAAATAAGAAATGACAGTGAATCGAAGATAAATGAGCTCTCCAAAAAGAGCTCATCTTAAGATAAGAATTACTTGTTGCTAGTGGTTTTTTATTCAGGGTGCATCAGGTTCTCAACTGAGAAAATCTGATTAAGCTGCTCTTCAGATAATAGACCTCTCTCAAGGACAACCTCACGAACACTCTTACCGGTTTCGGCGCAAATTTTACCAACAATGTCACCTTCATGGTGGCCTATGAATGGGTTTAAATACGTCACAATGCCGATAGAGTTAAATACGTGAGCTTCACAAACTTCTTTGTTGACTGTGATGCCATCGATGCACTTGTCGCGCAGGTTGACACACGCATTTTTTAGAATTTCGATTGACTCAAACAACGCTTGACCAATAACAGGCTCCATGACATTTAACTGTAATTGACCCGCTTCTGATGCGAAAGTGATCGTGGTGTCGTTACCTATTACTTTAAAGCAGACTTGGTTGACCACTTCAGGGATAACAGGATTAACTTTTGCAGGCATGATTGAAGAACCGGCTTGCAGTTCTGGAAGGTTTAGCTCATTCAGACCCGCACGAGGACCTGAAGAGAGTAGGCGTAAATCGTTACAGATTTTCGACATCTTAACTGCAGTACGTTTAAGCGAACCGTGAATCATCACATAAGCCCCACAGTCAGAAGTTGCTTCGATGAGGTTTTCAGCGGCAACGACTTCAACACCCGTGATCTCTCTTAGATATTTAACGGCAAGTTCTTGATAACCTTTGGCTGCATTTAGACCGGTACCAATCGCAGTTGCACCTATGTTAACTTCTAAGATTAATTTTGCCGTGTAGTTTAGGTTTTTAACCTCTTCGTTAAGTAGCTCAGCCCAAGCTTGGAACTCTTGTCCTACTGTCATAGGCACAGCATCTTGTAGCTGAGTACGGCCCATTTTAAGTATATTATCGAACTCTTGTGCTTTTAGCTCAAAGGAACCTTTTAGGTATTCAATCGCTTCAATCAGCTTTTGAATGCTGTTATAAACGGCGATACGAAATCCAGTCGGGTAAGCACAGTTGGTTGACTGACTTTTATTTACATGGTCATTAGGGTTGATAACCGCATAGTCACCTTTCTCTTTGCCCATTAACTCTAGGGCAACGTTCGCGACGACTTCATTCGCGTTCATGTTGACTGACGTTCCAGCGCCACCCTGAAATACATCAGAAGGGAACTGATCCATGCACTTACCTGTTTCTAGGATAAGGTCACAGGCTTTGACGAGGTATTCACCCACATCTTTAGGAATTGCGCCAAGCTCAGTATTTGCAAGAGCCGCCGCTTTTTTAGTCATGATCATGCCACGAACAAATTCTGGCACATCCGAGATGGTCATATTAGAAATATTGAAGTTTTCAATAGCACGTAGAGTATGGATACCATAATAGGCGTCAGCAGGAACATGACGTAGACCTAGTAGATCTTCTTCAATACGTGTAGGTAAGTTATTGGTTTTTTCGCAGTTAGTATCAATTGTTTGAGACATAAATAAGCCTTAAGTTACTCTATTAATTCAAAAAACATGCGCCATTCTGTATATAGACTCCATTCTTCAGAATCAACTTTTCAGATCGTACCTGACCCAATTGATGGGAGCATCATACTATCCTTTAGGGTTGAGAATGATAACTGGATCACCTTTTTGTACGATTATGTTTCAATTGCATCGTATAGTGATCTTGGTCACCTTTTGGCATTAAGATATGATTCTAAATATATGTAATCAATAAAGATAGTATATGTTTGGTGAACTGGACATTATTAATTTTATTCAGTGAGAACTGTGCAGCAGTGTAAAGAAATGTGATGCTTCTATACGCAGTGTATATATAGCTGCTAAAATGGTGACTTAACTAAAAGTGAGGTGAATGTGTTTCCTGTTTTATTACTTCTGTTCATTATTGTTCCGATGATTGAGATTGGCCTATTTGTGCAAGTGGGCGGGGTTTTAGGCATGTGGCCGACGATATTTATCGTGTTAGTGACGGCGGTTGCTGGGGCTTCGTTAGTGCGCAGTCAGGGATTACAGACATTGATGTCGGTTCAATCAAAACTGCAGCAAGGTGAGCTACCTGCTCAACAGATCGTTGAAGGTATCATGTTGGCTGTGGCGGGGGTGCTGTTGCTTACACCTGGTTTTATGACAGATGCATTCGGTATGTTGGTGTTACTGCCAATGCCAAGAGCAGCGCTGGCGAAACAGTTAATGAGCCGAGTTAAATTGAATTTAATGGGTGGCAACTCGTTCAGTGCTGGCTTTGGCAATCAAACGGACTTTAACCCTGGAGCAAACCCTTTCGAGCATGATACCCATGAGCATCGAGGTAATACGTTTGAAGGCGAATATGACTCTGACGATGATGATCAGAAAAAGCTAAAATAGACAAACTTCGGTTTGTCTATTTTTTTGCGTGTTATCTATTCCTTTTTGATTATTGAGACATCGCTATCTATTCATTTCGACTACGCTGAATGAGAGAAACTCAATAGCAGACATCGAGGGTAATAAGTATGCAAGGAAATCCGATTGGTTGGTTTGAAATTTATGTGGACGATATGGAGAGGGCCAAAAAATTCTATCAGGCTCTACTTGATGTAACATTAGAAAAGTTAGAGAGCCCAACAAAGATGGAAATAGAGATGTGGGCTTTCCCTAGTAATATGGAGAGTTATGGCGCGACAGGTGCGTTAGTTAAAATGGATAAGGTAAAAGCGGGTGGCAACAGTACGCTTGTCTATTTCTCATGTGATGATTGTGCAGTGGAAGAGTCGAGAGCAGCGACGAATGGTGGAACAGTACAAGTGCCTAAAATGGCAATAGGGGAGCACGGTTTCATTAGTGTCGTTGAAGATACAGAAGGTAACATGATCGGTTTACACTCAATGAAGTGAGTAAATGACAGGGTTTGATGTAATAAATTGGTGTCACGTAAATAATTGGTACCTCTTTATCATCTGTTTAATCACGTAACAGCTGCGGATCTCTAAATCGTAATAGATAAATAAAAGCCGCGATGCCGCACAGTGCATTTCCTACCGCAATTCCAGCAAACAGTCCTTCGGATGCATAGAAATATCGACCTAACCAAGCGCATGGCAATAAAAAAACAAACAACCGCATAAAGCTCCACTGAAATGCTTTAATTGGCATATGCAGGGCATTTAAGCTGCTGATTAAGATCATCACGATCGCTTGAAAGCAGTAACTGAGTGGCACAATAAGCAGATACTTCCAAAGCGTATCTCTTACGGCGGGCTCTTGGCTAAACAGGTGCGAAATTGGGATGCTCAAAGGCACCATCATGATAAATAACATGAGTTGAAAAAAGAGTGAGAACTTAACCGTGACAAAAATAGCCTCTATTACTCGGCCACGATGTTCTGCCCCCATGTTTTGCGCAATGATGGGTGAAAGTGAAGAGGTAATAGCCATTACCACAATCAGCATTAGAGATTCAACTCGTTGCGCTGCACCATAAGCGGCAACGGCCGTCGTTCCTTGACTGGCCAGCATGATCATTAAGATGGCACCAGACAGAGGATTTAAGGCGTTAGCAAAAGCCGCGGGGGTACCAATACGTAATATTTGTAACCAATCAGCAAGCAGCGAAGGGACGTGGGGTAATGAGAGCATTTTTTCACGCTTGATCAGCACCCAAAGTGAACCCGCTAGAGCTCCGGCCCAGCTAATACCACTGGCAATGGCTGCACCTTGTACGCCGAGTTCAGGAAATGGCCCATAACCAAAAATAAGAAGTGGGTCGAGTACCCCGTTAATTAAACCTGCGAGCATCATTATTTTCGCTGGTGTCTTAGTATCACCCGTAGCGCGAATGGCACTATTACCGGACATAGGAATCACCAAAAGTGGCACCGCTAAATACCAGATAGACATATATTGATCGATGAGAGGAATTAAATCGCTGGTGGCACCAAGGGCCAGAAACAGAGGCTCAATAGTCAAAAAACCGATGGTTGAGGCGGTCATCACTAGCAGAACGGCTAAAAGCAAACCATGGCTGGTCAATTTCGCCGCTGATTTTGCATTACCTTGACCAAGCAACCGAGCAATACAGGTGGATAACCCAACTCCAATCCCCATTGTGATGCAGTTCACCGCAAAGGTGACAGGAAAGGTAAAACTGACCGCCGCAAGCGCTTTGGTTCCAAGCAGTGAGATAAAGAAAGTATCAATCAGGTTAAACATCAAAATCGCCACTATACCGAAAATCATAGGAACGGTTAGTTGTTTTAATAATCCGGGGATTGGGGCGGTAAGAATACCGTGTTTATCCTGCATAACGTTGCTTTATACACCTGAAAAGAATTATAGATAGCTTGAAGAGGCCGCTATTTTAGAAAAAAATGAAAAAAAAACACACAAAAGGCTTGGGTTCACATAAATTAACCCCACATCTTAATAACACACTCCAAGCCTATCCTATTTATTGTGCTTGGTATCCAAATTTTTGTAAACAAATCAGGAGAGTCGACCCCATGAATATTCGTCCACTACACGATCGCGTCATCGTTGAACGTAAAGAAGTTGAATCAAAATCTGCTGGCGGTATTGTACTTACAGGTTCTGCTGCTGAAAAATCTACTCGCGGTGTTATTTTAGCTGTGGGTAAAGGTCGTATTTTAGAGAATGGTTCAGTTCAAGAACTTGATGTAAAAGTTGGCGATACCATTATCTTTGCCGAAGGCTATGGCACTAAATCTGAAAAGATTGATGGCAAAGAAGTCCTTATCATGTCTGAAAATGACATTATGGCAATCGTTGAATAACCTATATCATCTCAAATTAAGAAAGGAATAACCCATGGCTGTTAAAGAAGTAAAATTTGGTAACGACGCTCGAATCAAAATGCTAGAAGGTGTAAATGTTCTAGCTGACGCGGTAAAAGTAACCTTAGGACCTAAAGGTCGTAACGTAGTATTAGACAAATCATTTGGCGGACCAACGATTACTAAAGATGGTGTTTCTGTTGCTCGTGAGATTGAACTTGAAGATAAGTTCCAAAACATGGGTGCGCAAATGGTTAAAGAAGTTGCCTCTCAAGCGAATGACGCAGCGGGTGACGGAACAACAACAGCAACAGTACTTGCACAGTCTATCATTAGCGAAGGTCTAAAAGCAGTTGCTGCTGGTATGAATCCAATGGATCTTAAACGTGGTATCGACAAAGCTGTTATTGCTGCAGTTGAAGCACTGAAAGAGCTTTCTGTTCCATGTGAAGACACGAATGCGATTGCTCAAGTTGGTACTATTTCAGCGAACGCTGACTCAACTGTTGGTAACTTAATCGCAGAAGCGATGGAAAAAGTAGGGCGTGATGGCGTTATTACTGTTGAAGAAGGTCAGTCTCTACAAGACGAGCTTGATGTTGTTGAAGGCATGCAGTTTGACCGTGGTTACCTATCACCTTATTTCATCAACAACCAAGAAACAGGCTCTATTGATTTAGAGAGCC
>JAESQY010000204.1 GCA_016764915.1 Aliivibrio sp.
ATATTAAAAACTAGAATAAGGTCAATAAACATCAATAAACAACCATATTGATCAATAAGTAATCAGTCGGTATCCGTGAGTTTCATTACTACAAATAATATTGATGTCTGATAATATTTTAAACAATAAAAACAATAGAATAATAAACGGATGCTAGCCATTTTAAATGGCATATGTGAGCTTATATACAGTAGGTATTAATTTAATAAGGTTAGGTAAAAGAATGAGTTTTTTAAATAATTTTCTTAATAAATTGAACGTTGCTTCAAAGCTAAGGTTAACAATCATACTGGCTAGTTTGATTATATTATCCACCCAAATAATGTCAGCCATCGATCTTAAAGAGAACATGATGACTGAACGTAAAGCGATGGCTAAAAGCTTGGTTGAGTCAGCGGTTAGCTTAATTGATGCCAATGCACTTGCAGCGTCGAATTCCTCACTTTCAGAACAAGAGGCGAAAACCATAGCAATGGAACAGGTCAAAGCGATGCGCTTTGGTCGTAATGGTTACCTGTGGATTAATGACATAAATGGCATCATGTTAATGAACCCTATTCAGCCGAATCTGAATGGAAAAAGCATGGTAAAAAGCTCAACCGCAACGATTGCCGATGCATTCAATCAATTTGTCAATGTTGCCCGCAATCAAGGTTCCGGCTTTGTTAATTACCTTTGGCCTCAACCGGGTTCAACTGAGTCTGAAAGTAAAGTCTCATACGTTAAAAAAACGGCAAACTGGTCTTGGGTAGTGGGTACGGGGGTCTATTTTTCTGATATTGAAATTGCGTTTGAAGAGATGCTTAAATCGATACTGCTCTGGACTGCTTTTTATATTCTGTTACTTATTGTCCTTTCATCGATCATAGCCAATAACATTATTAAACCGCTAACCAAGCTCACTTCAACTATGAATAAAATAGCAATGGAGAAAGATCTCACCATCATTATGAAAACAACAGGTAATGATGAGTTGAGTTCGATGTCGAGAGCTTTTAATGACATGAATCAAGACATACGTGAAGTGATCAGCAGTATTAATGTCAATACGGATACATTAGCGTCTCAAGCTGAAGAACTTGCCACTGTGACCAATCAAATTCAAGCTGGAATGGCGCTACAAAAAGAAGAAACCACCAGTGTTGCCGCAAGCGTAACGCAACTTTCAGCCTCAGCAGATGAGGTGAACTATCAAGTCAGTACGGTATTAGAAACCACCAAACATGTGCGTCAAGAAGCTGAAAAAGGCACACAGAATGTGGATGAAAATATTGAAGTGATTGGCCGTGTGGGTATTCATGTTAAATCGGCGGTTAATGTGGTTGAGAAACTGCAAGTTTCATCAACGCAAATTGGTGAAATTTTAGAAGTGATCAAGCAAATTGCCGAACAAACGAACTTACTAGCATTGAATGCAGCGATTGAAGCGGCGCGTGCAGGAGAGCAGGGTAGGGGCTTTGCTGTCGTTGCTGATGAAGTTAGGACTTTAGCTCAAAGAACCCAAGAATCCACTGGCAGCATTCAGCAGATCATTAACGAGCTGCAACTGGGTGTAACCGAAGCGGTCGAAGTGATGGGCAACTGTGAAATTGAGACTCAGAAAGGAATAGAACAAGCCAATGCCTGCGGACAGGCCCTGCAAGGAATTCAAGTGGCGATTAATGAACTGACTAGTGTTGGACAGATTATTAATGACTCGGTAGAGCAACAGAGCGGGGCAATTTCAGAAATAAGCAACAATATTCAAAAAATCGCTGATGTGTCAGAAGAGACAGAGCTAGGTACACAGCATACTTTCCAAGCCAGTCAGAACTTGTCTGAAATGGCGCAAGAGTTAAGCTCACATGTCAAAGCGTTTAAACTGTAGAGTAGAGGTATAAGCTACAAAGCAGTGGGTTACAGAACATAAAAAACGCTGATGAGCTAACATCAGCGTCTTTTTATTAAAATTTGAAACTTAGATCTCGTCTTTTATTGCCCAAACCGCGGCTAACATATCGTGTCCAAATGTGACACTGCGTTCTGGTGACCAGCCATAAAGCTCATCGGCATGGCTGATGTGATCTTTAAATGGCATTTCAACGGTATAGGCTAAACAATCAAAGTGTTCTCCGACCCAGTTTGAACCAACGGTTGGCGTTGCTTTACCCGGCTCATCTTTATCATAGCCATGCTCATCTTGAAACTCAGGAGTAATAGTAAGCAGCGCTTGTTTAAAGTTATTCTCCAGAGTCGCAATACGATCATTGTAAGAGGCATTACCCTCACTACCTGCAACGAAGTTATACGGGATCGCTTCATCACCATGGATATCAAGAAGCATATCCACGCCAGTTGCTAACATGCGCTCACGAACAAGGAACACTTCTGGACTTTTTTCCATTGACGGCGTTAGCCATTCACGATTTAAGTTAACCCCGATGCCGTTAGTACGAAGATGACCACGAATGCTACCATCTGGGTTCATATTTGGCACTACGTGTAAAACTACACTGTCTAACAGAGCGCGACCTACTGTATCGGTATCATCAAGAAGGCGTTGTAGCATCCCTTCTATAAACCATTCTGCCATTGTTTCACCGGGGTGCTGGCGTCCAATGACCCAGACATTTTTCTTACCTTCTGCAGGCTCGCCGATGGTTAATATACTGATATCATTACCATCTAATGTCGTGCCAAGGGTTTCTAGCTCACAGCGGTAGTGAGTTTGAGCGGTGTGCAGTAGATCTTGGTGGCGGTCGTAAGTGTATGGTGCAAAATAGGCAAAATACATCGAACGAAATTCTGGGTTTACGCTAAAACTTAACGTATCACCATCAAAATTGGCAGGAATTCGGAACCACTCTTGGCGATCGTAAGAGGCGACCACATCATAGCCATCCCAACCTTCAGGATAAGCTGATTTAGCTAGACCGAGCAGTTTGAAATTATGTTGTAGATGGGGTTCGCTCTCTAAGCGGAAATGAAACCATTGAGAGATGTCAGTTTGATTATCAGCGGGAATAGTCAGTTGTATATCGTCAGGGGTAGCAGCAGAGACTACATGGATATTACCGCTTTCAAAATTGCTGGATATTTTCATTTTCATCGTCATTCCTGATTAAAGTGGTGGTCAGATTATCACAATTATTATCACGGACTAAGCGTTGTAGACTTTATAGACAACTCAATGATTCAAATAGTGTTGTATATCTAATTTTAACCGCATAAAGTGGTGCTATTACTTAGTGGAATGAGAAAAATAGATGCTTAAAGGGAGTGAACTGCCGTCAATCAAAGCGTTGAGAACATTTATCGCTGTTGCTAATAATTTAAGCTTTTCAAAAGCAGCTGAAGAGTTATGCGTGACTCAAGGTGCAGTCAGTAAACAGATCTCTCAATTAGAGCAACAATTAGGCCAGCCACTATTTGAAAGGTTGATTAACGGCATTCAATTGACCACCACTGGCCAGAGCTACCTACCCAAAATATCTGAGGCGCTAGAGAGTGTGCAGAACGCTACCGCCAGTTTGCGTCAGCTTGATCATGTAGAAGAAGTGTTGAGCTTAAACGTTACCCCATCATTTGCCAGTCTGTGGTTGATAAAACGGCTGGAGAGCTTTACCAAAAAGTACCCAAATATTCGAGTAAGCATTAAAACGCATACCGGAACGGTTCGCGCTGCACCAGGGGAAAATGACATCATCATCAGTTGCCTTCCTCTCGCTAAACACTATGAAAATGCGAAGCTATTGTGCCAAGAAACGTTGAAGCTTGTAGGTTCACCGTCACTACTATCACGTAAACCCATTAGGAAGATAGACGACTTTAAACATCATCATTTTCTATCGCAAGTAACGCGCCCCCATTTGTGGGAGCAGTTTAAGAGCGACCAACAGCTGTCTAATCCGATGGAGTATTACGGGGTAGGGTTTGAGCACTTTTACATGTCATTAGAGGCGGTGAATAATCAATATGGTTTGGCGCTATTGCCCGATTTTATGGTTAACCCTTTGATTGAGCAGCAGCAGTTAGTCAACCCGATGAATAGCCATTTGGTCAGCAATTATGGTTATTATGTGATCATTCCAAGTTATAAACTGAACTCAAGAAAAGTGTACGAATTTAACCAATGGCTGATTGAACAGTTTGCCGACACCTCTGCTTAGTCAGTTAAGCTTTTTCTAAAACTGCGAGCATCGGCGATGTCGATGTTGAGCTGCTTGGCTGTGGTTATTAACTCACTGACTTGAGCTGCGTTGTTTTTTGCGATGCTTCCATGACGGTTTAGGTGATTATTTTCAAAACCTACTCGAATGTCTCCGCCCATCAGCATAGCGGCCGTTAAACAGCGGTGCTCATGCTGACCAAACGCACACACAGCCCATCGGTTATTACTCTCGAGCAGTTGAGGCTGCAAAAATGGAGCGAGATCGTGTGGGGTCGAAATCTGCTGTTTACTGTAGCGACCTAATACCAACAAGATGTGATGCTTATTGGCAGGCAATATACCTTGCTGTAACAGTGAAAAATAGCGTTGTAGATCGCTATAACTGTAAAGAATGTACTGGGCAATGATCTTTTTCTCGGCGACCCAATGGAAAAATTCTGTAGCGCGATCTAAACTCTGCTCATTGGGAATTAACTCACTGAGTGCAAAAGAAGCGGCTTCAGGCTGAGTCTCTTTGATTAATGCCATCTGCTGTTCGGGCTGATAGATACCTACTGCTTCAGTCGTCAATTGAATAATAATACTGTCGCCAACCTGCTCTTTGAGTGATTGGTATAAAGCGATATTGTCATCAATGTCGAGAGAGTGCTGGCCCTCTTTATTTCTAGCGTGCAAGTGCACCATAGCAGCGCCGGCATCTCGACAAGTAATCACATCAGCGATGATCTCTTGATTGGTTATCGGCAGTGCTGGATGGTCATCGTAACTTTTTCGTGCTCCATTTGGCGCAACGATAATCGCTGTTTTTTGTTTTTGGCTATCACTGTTCATTGTTAAGTCCATTGTGAAGAGGCCTCTATAATCGCTGTTTTCAGTTTGCTTACCAGCTCATCAAGCTGCGGTTCACTGATAATAAACGGGGGGGCCAGCAGAATATGATGACCCTCTTTGCCATTTATTGTTCCGCCCATTGGGTAGCACATTAATCCATGCTCCATTGCCGCACTGCGAATGAACTTATTGGCTTGTATCTGGCTTGGTAATGGTTTCTTAGTGGTTTTATCTTGCACTAACTCAATGCCAATAAACAGACCTCGCCCTCTGATATCGCCAATGTAGGGTAGAGGTGTTAGCGCTGATATTAGCTTGCTTTTCAGCTGTTCACCTCGATGAGTCACCTGTTCAAGTAACTGTTGGTCAATGATAGTCTCAATAGTGGCAAGTGCGGCTGCGCACGCGACCGGGTGAGCCATAAAGGTATGTCCGTGTTGAAAGAAACCGCTTCCATTGGCTATCGCATCAAATATTCTGTCATTGGTGATTGCCGCACCAATCGGTTGATATCCAGCTGCTAACCCCTTGGCTATTGTTACAATATCAGGAACGATATCTTCCTGCTCAAAAGCATAAAATGTGCCTGTTCGGCCAATGCCACACATCACCTCATCAAGGATCAGCAACACATCATATTGATCGCATATTTCACGAATGCGTTTGAAATATCCAGCGGTAGGAGGTACTGCTCCCGTAGTGGCTCCGACAATGGGTTCAGCGATAAAAGCCATGACATTGCCAGCGCCGATTTCTAAGATTTTATCTTCAAGCTCATTAGCAACGCGCAAGCTGTATTGCTGCTCTGATTCTGACTTGAGCTGATCACGATAGGCGTAACAAGGCGATATATGATGGGCACGAGATAAAAGAGGTTCAAAAGGTTGTCTCCGCCACTCATTACCCCCGACGGAGAGCGCACCTAATGTGTTGCCGTGATAACTCTGGCGACGAGCAATAAATTGATCTTTTTGTCCTTCGCCTATTTCAACAAAATATTGACGAGCCATTTTTAAAGCTGACTCAACTGCTTCAGAGCCCCCACTGACAAAGTAGGCGTGATTCAGTGATGCCGGCGCAAGGTCAGTCAGGCGTTTTGCTAATTTCTCAGCACTGTTGTTGGTGAAAAACCCAGTGTGAGCGTAAGGAATATCATCAAGCTGTTTTATGATCGCTTCTTTAACTCGCGGATGATTGTGTCCTAGGTTAGAAACTGCCGCACCGCCACAACCATCTAGATACTTTTTACCATTAGTATCAATGAGGTAAATGCCATCACCACTGGCTACAACGGGCAGTTTAGAGTGACAGTGTCGGTGAAATACATGAGTCATGATGCGTCTTCTTTGCTGAATTAGAGAGTAAGTTCATCATTAAATTAAATTGGTTATTTTTCAAACGAATAAAAATCTAGGGGTATGAGGAAAAGGAATGACGTAAATAGGTTAATAATCACTATTCAGGCTTTGGCCAACCTGAGTGTCAGGTAGTTGGAGCTGATTTTTGGGAATTGGGTATGGGTATAATTCGAAGCCGCCCTTTTAGAAGGCGGCTATTCTTATATTATTCGTATATATTAGAAACTCGTTATGCTTACAAAGACCGAGATTAAAATACCGCCAACCATAGGAATCGTTGTTCGTTTTGCAAGTTCAAACGGTGACACGTCGGCCACCCCAGCAATGGCAACCATGTTAGGCGCAATTGGGGAAATATTACGGCTCATGCCTGCTACAAACTGCATTGGCAGCAACATCATCACAGGAGCAATGCCCATTTTAGCCGCTATTTCAGGAACTAAGTTGGCGAATGAGAAGAATGCAGCATTACCGGATCCCATCAAGATAGCGGAGACCATGATAATTGCAACCATCACGATGGTCATCAATATTGGGCCAAAACCTGCCGATTGTGCTGAATTCACGATTACATCAATGGCACCAATTGTTTTTAAACCTTGGGCGAATACTTGACCTGCGACAATGAAGGTAACTACGTTCGCAAACTGCCGTCCCATCCCGTCAAAGAATATCTGGATCGAATCAACAACGGCTTTAGCATTATCTCGACGTACAAACTCGAAACCGAGAGTCACTACAATTGATATAAGCATTGCTGTAGTTACATCCATCTTGATGCTACTTATCATCAATTTACTGAACGTAAAGATTAATACTAAAGGTATAACAGGTAAAATGGCATAAATTGTAGGTGCTGGTGAATTACCTTCACTTAGATTTTTATCTGTATCTAGCTGCTCGTTCAAATGACGATGCTCGCTAGCAATGTGACCGCTTTTTACGTCAAAGTACTTTTGTACAAGCACATGCAATACAGCAATAACAATCAACGCAGCGATAGCGACTGATATCTGGTATTTTACTACGTAATCAACAACATCAATGCCAGTGATATCGGCAGCAAAGTTTACATTTCCTTGACCTGGTCCCATTTCTACTGCTACAGCTGTCGCAATGGGAGCACAAGCGGATAACCGACTTAAACCCACGCTACGCATTAGCGGATATAAGGTTACCATCAATAACACACCCAAACCGGATGCGCTGGTGATAAAAATGGATAAGAATTCACCAATCACGAAACACATAGCCATAAAGAAATAAGGCATATGCTTAATGTGTGTTAATGGGCGAGTTAATACGCGAACCAGCGACTCCGAAGCTCCGATTTCATGCATATAAAACGCAAAACCAGCAATAGCCATAATTTTTAAACCTAGTCCTGCGCTTTGGCTAGAAAAGGTGATTTTAATGAAGTGGAAAATATCGAGCCATTGTGAACCTGTAGAAGCACTTTCAGGCAAAGGTAAATCCTGCCCGATTAACATGGCAGAAATCATTAATACAATGCCACCAGCAATCAAAATGGCTTGAGCTTTATAACCTTTTAATACAAATGTCGCGACGAAGCCCGTTACAATTAGCGATATAATAATAGACAGCATATAAACTCCAGAATGCTATTCTGTAAAAATAATGTAAATAAAGTCTATATTATGAATTAAATAAAAAATGTGACATCACCAATAAATGAAAATCAATTTATAAATAAACAAGTAAATTTTAATTTATCAATATAAGATCTCATTTTTAGTGCATAAGTTATTTTAAATTATGCGTTTGTTCGCACTTTAATTTGTTCATGGTTGAGGTATGCCTAATAACTCTGTAAAAAAAACCTCACTTTGAAGTGAGGTTTTTTGTATTAATTTACTTTGCAGATGATTACTGATTTTCTTGTAGTTGCGCTTTTGCCGCTTCCACTTTTGAGAAATCTAACCCTAGCTCTTCAACGGCTTGTTTGATCAAGTCTGGATTACTCATTACCATCATCATCATAGGTTGTAGTTTTTCTTGTGGAATGCCTAAACCTTGAATGATAGCCATAGCAGCCAGTGGGTTCTGCGTTAATGCTTGAAATACTTCTGCAACTTTCTCATCGGTAACATTGTGATCTTTCAGGGTTTGAATAATTGGGTTCATTAGAGTTTCTCTTTAATAATAATGCGACACAATTTACCTTATTCTTACCCTGAACGCTATACCACTTGTAGTACTTGCTCTGTGCTTAATCTCGATTTAGGCAGTGGTTGGTTATAGTCTTGCTCTTTATCATGATAACCAATGGCCAATGCCACGTCACACACATAACCATCAAGTTCAGTGGCAAAAATATCACTGATCAGTTCACTATCGATCCCTTCCATAGTGGTAGAGTCGATACTAAGGCGGGCTAGAGTGTGCAAAGTGTTACCCAGCGCAATGTAGGTTTGCGCCTTAGTCCACGCTGCATTGTTTCCTGCTTCATCGGTATTTAAATCAACAAAAGCGTAAGCACCAAATGCTTGTTCGCGTTGCTCTTCGGTACTGCGTTGGTTCGCAATATCTTGGCTGATCACTCTGGCATAATCTTCACGCTTATATTTTGGGTTATGAGCGAATAAGATGATGTGTGATGCCGCTTTAATGTGCGGTTGATTAAATTGGAATTTATTGGCAAAACTATCATGCATACGTTGTTTTGCCTGATCACTTTCAATCACTATGAACTTCCAAGGTTGAGAGTTTATAGAGGAAGCCGATAGACGCATTGCTTCAGTAATCACGTTTAAATCTTGTTGTGAAACACGCTTTGTTGAATCGTATTTTTTGGTGGTATAACGCTTTTGTAGATCGGAAATAATTGGGTGTGTCATGTTCTGTTCCTATTAAGCTATTTTAGCCATTTCATTTAAGGTGAAAGTTTCTACGGCATTCTTGGTTGCTGCTGAGTAATTGGCAATGTGCTTGCTTGCCAAATGTGCCTGTAACAGTTCATGTGACACCCAGTTTTCGTAAAAAACAAAGTGTGCAGGGTTGTTATTATCTTGGTGTAAATCATATTGCAGGCAGCCTGGTTCTGCGCGAGTTAAATCAATCAGTTTTAGTAGCTCTGATTTTACTAACTCAACGTTGTCCGGCTTAGCTACGATATTCGCAACGATTGTTAAAGTGCTCATCGACTCTTTCCTGTCACTGGTTTGTATGGTTAGCATGATAACGATTGGTTTACTCTTTCGAAAGAGGGTAGTATTTGAAACATTATCAAAAAATATTTGAAAATCATGCTAATTGAAGACTTACAAGTGATATTAAAAGTGGCGGAGTTTCGAAGTATTACCGCCGCAGCTGAAAGCCTAGACATGCGCACGGCGACAGCGAGTGCAGCAGTAAAGCGGGTAGAAGCCTCATTAGGTATTGAACTGTTTGTGCGCAGCACGCGGCGGTTACGTTTATCGTCTGCTGGTGAACGTTATCTGCCCCAGTGTGAGCAAGCACTAAAGATGTTGAGTGCGGCAAAGCAGAGTATGAAAGATGAATTAGACATTGTTGATGGTGAAATTCGTATCGCGGTGTCGTCAGATCTTGGTCGTAATATGGCGATCACTTGGATTGATGAGTTTATGGCGCAGCATCCAAAAGTGAGTTTGCGCATGAACGTGAGTGACAGTAACATAAATTTTTATCGTGACTCTGTAGACATGGCGCTGCGTTACGGATCGCCGACTGATACAAACCTTTACGGCTTTAAAATTTGTGATATCCCAGGCGTGTTATGCGCCGCGCCTTCTTATCTTGAAAAGCATGGTATACCAACGCATCCGGAGCAATTGACAGAACATAATGGCTTGTTTTATCAGATGTATGAGGTGGTATATGATCAGTGGACATTCACTAAAGGTGGTGAAGAGTTCAAAGTTAAAATGAGCAGTAATCGCATTGCTAATGATGCGGATGTTGTTAGGCGTTGGTGCGTGGCAGGACATGGTCTAGCTGCAAAATCGTGTTTGGATATGTCAGCGGATCTGCTATCAGGAAAATTAATTAATGTAATGCCTGACTACGCTCCTCGTCCGACAGAACTGTGGTTGGTGTGTCCGAGTAAGCAGTCGATTACTCCTGCAGTTCGTTTATTAAGGGACGCTTTTAGAGAGAAGTGCACTCAGATTTTTGAACAGCTAGTTGAGCAGGGAATTTTAGCAAAAAGTGCTTTGGGGAAATGAAGCCTCAGAATGGCATTCCTGAGGCCTTTTAATGATTAAATCATGGGTATTGTCGAGGCGATAAGCAGTATCGCCATTGAAACATTAAAGCTGCGAATACGAACCGGTGTGATGAGCCAGTGTTGAAGTTTCTGCCCTGCAAAGGTCCAAAAACTGACTGAAGGGATGTTAGCCAGAGTAAAAGCTAAGGCGATAATACCCAACTCTAACCATGCACCACCACGGCTAAATAGGGTAACGGCACTTAACGCCATAGACCAACCTTTGGGGTTCACCCATTGAAAACTGGCAGCCGCTAAAAATGTGAGGGGTTTAAAGTCATCCACCTCTTTGGCTCGTCCACTAATCCAACGCCCACCCCAAGCATGTGCGGTATGGTGCGCGCAAAGCCCACGTTAGCCCCCGATGTCATCAGCATGATGTTATTTGGACCGGGCGTAAAGGTTGATACGCAGGCAAAAAGTAGCAGTGCGCCTAGTTGTTGTAATTCCATCTTACCACCTAAATGTGATCGTTAAATTTCCTAAAAAACGTTCGCGATCTCACCCTGGCCTGAAGCCTTTCTATATAGTAAATTGTGAAGTTTAAGTTGGTGAGGTGAAAATATGTCAATGCCAAAACAACTAATCCATATTGTACCGATCGCTTTCTATGACGAATTTAGAATTGGTGATCTGTACGATCCTAGAAATAGAACTAGTTTTGGTAATAATGCTCCCTATATTCATACAACACCATCTATAGAGCAGTTAACGTCCCACCTATCGTATTTTGAAAAAATGAAGCCATCCGAATTTTATCTACTCAAGATTACAACTGATGATATTGATGAGGATAACATTACTCATTGCACTGAGAATGGGCGTACCTATCATCATTTATGGTGCTCATTACGCAGAGATCAATATGAACTGCTATTAGCAACGAAAAACGAACGTGGTGAGTTGGAAATTAGCCCCTTGAGGGAGTCATTATATTGAGCACCACATGAAAATGAGTCACGAAGAGTACATCGAGAAAAGCAGAATGAGGGCATAACCGTATCTCAAGTTGAACAATGTTAAGTTTTTTTACAGAGTGCTGGAATGAGTCCGAGATGATCAACAAATGGAATGAAATCTCTGTCTGAGAATAATAAAGGCAGTCTATTTTCGATGCAAAACGTCGCAATGATTACATCAGTTGTTTTTCTAATGGTTAAGCCTTTCTTGCGAAGTGCCCTGTAATTTTCAGCTGATTTAAGAGCTTGAGCATGTCCAAACATTTCATATTGATCAAGTGTGCTTAATGTAGCCTTAGCCAAGTTATAGTCCTTGTCACTCTTAAAACCTTGTAAAATTTCTAGGAAAATAAGATCGCCAATAGCAACAATGCCTTCAGATAAGCCTCTGTCTAATTCATCGGTAAGCGGGTTATCGTTACCATTAAAATAATCAATCCAAACGCTGGTATCCGCTATTATCACTCGGCACCACGCATTGCGTCTAAATCACCTTCCCATTGCAGTTTGCCTCTTAACTGGCGTATTGCTTGTTGCTGGTTATGTTTAATGATTAATTTTAACCCTTGTTCAACAACTTCTTTCTTAGTCTTCAATCCGGAAGCCTTGATAGCCTCAGCCATTAGGTCATCATCTATTACTATGTTGGTTCTCACTTGGGCACCTATACACATAAAATAAGTATTTATACACATATTAGCGACAAAAGATAACAAGAGCAAGTAACGGGATCTCTGTCATTCGCTCCCTTTTTGATTATTTAAATCGATGAAAAAGTGCAGTGCTTAACGCTTGAAGTCGATCACTTCTTCTTCTTCCAAATGTATCGTCGTCGTAGCCGGTTGCGTTTGAGCAATCAGTTTACCAGCACGAATCGAATAACGAACTGGGACTTGACGACGAACAGCATCAAAACCATTTTCAGCAGGCAGAATGAGCAAGTTACCTGGCTTACCTTCTTCGATACCATATTGGTCTTGGATGTTTAATGTACGTGCAGAGTTTGTGCTGATCAAATCGAGTGAGTTGTTGATCTGATCGTAACCCATGACTTGAGTAACATGTAAACCCATATGCAGAACTTGCAGCATATTAGCCGTTCCTAGTGGATACCAAGGGTCAAACACGTCATCGTGACCAAAACAAACGTTAATGTCCGCCGCAAGCATTTCCTTAACTCGGGTTACACCACGACGTTTAGGGTATTCATCGAATCGACCTTGTAAATGAATGTTAACCAGTGGGTTGGCCACGAAGTTTATGCCAGACATTTTCAATAAACGGAATAGGCGAGAAGCATAAGCGCCATTGTATGAGCCCATTGCTGTCGTGTGGCTTGCCGTTACTTTATGGCCCATTTCAAACTTATGTGCGAGCGCCGCAAGTGTTTCCACAAAACGGGACTGTTCGTCATCAATTTCGTCACAGTGTACGTCGATTAAACAGTCGTATTTACGCGCAAGTTCAAACGTGTAATGCAGTGACTCAACACCATACTCTCGGGTAAATTCAAAGTGTGGGATAGCACCAATAACGTTAGCACCTAGCTTAACCGCTTCCTCTAAAAGTTCTTTACCGTTCGGGTACGAAAGTATGCCTTCTTGTGGAAATGCAACAATTTGAATATCAACCCATTGCTTCATCTCTTCACGAAGTTCTACCATTGCTTTTAGGGCAATTAATGTTGGATCTGAAACATCAACGTGCGTTCTAACATGCTGTACACCATTAGCAATTTGCCACTTTAGTGTTTGCTTCGCTCTTGATTTCACATCTTCAATAGAGAGTGTTTTTTTACGCTCAGCCCAGCGCTCAATGCCTTCAAATAGCGTACCAGAGATATTCCAACTTGGTTCACCAGCGGTTTGAGTGGTGTCTAAGTGAATATGAGGTTCACAAAATGGCGCGATGGCGAGTCCACCCTCAGCGTCGATGATGGAT
>JAESQY010000205.1 GCA_016764915.1 Aliivibrio sp.
CGCTCCGTGACCTCGGCACAAATTGTTCCGCTACTCCGGCACTCTGCCACACCCAAAGCCTGTGCCCATTCCCCTTGTTTACATTTACTTTGCCGCCCAGTCCGGCGGGCTTAGCCTCTATCGCTGCTGCATTAAGTCTTGTGCTCGCTATTAATGTTGTGGTTGTCATCGTTCAGGGACTTCCGCCACGCCCGAAGCCTTCGGTGGTTTCGCCCTAGTCCTACGCTCACATCAGTTTTGCGATCGTTAGTTGTCATTTTGACAAGAGCTGTTACATGTAACAGCTCTTGTGATTTATTTATTTTGTTCTATTCGGTCAATAAGGCGTTTTACTGTTGTTGGTTTGAATGATAAACCGCGAACGGTCCTAACGCCTGCGTTGTTCAGTGCATTGGCTATGTGCTGTAGCGGACGGCCAATGAGTGGGGTAATAATAACTTCTATGCGTTGTGCGAACTGGTCTGCGTTTTGTTTTCGCACCTTGTTCATTTCCGTTAATGATTCGGGATGGTGGCCGCCAATTTTGCGTATTAATGTTTTACCATCATGATCGATCTCGTCTACTGATACGCCTTTGGCTATAAGCTTGGCGTTACGTTCCTTAATTGATCTCAAACCAGCTTTGGTTCGTATTGAAATGAAGTCGCGCTCTTGCTCGGCTAGGGCCGCGTAAATGTGAAGTTGAAATTTGTCGGCGTTCGGCATCGATGCCACGGTGAGTGATAGTTTTTTATCCTCCATCACTTTTGCGATGAAAGACACTCTACGAGATAATCGATCCAACTTTGAAACTAATAATGTCGCTTTGTGCTTTTTGGCCAACGCTATCGCGTTAGCCAGTTCTGGCCGTTCGTCATTCTTGCCTGATTGTATATCCTGGCATGTGTGAATTATTTCATGATCCGGTGGCGCGTAGTTATCTAGGTACAATTGTATGTCGCGCTTTTGCGCGTCTAAGCCATTTCCTGACTTACCTTGTTTTTTTGTTGATACGCGAAAATAAGCGATATATTGCATTTTTACCCTCGTAATAAGCGGTTTTTACATAACGTAACCTTGGTTACGTATGTAAAATTAGTCTAACCATCCATTATTGGCTACTTCGTATTATTTTTTTGTTACATGTAACAGATATTTATTGGTTGTCTTCATGACTACGGTTGCCGCCAGATCATCCCTGCTACGCAGGAATACCAGCGGCCTCCCGTGCCCAAGCTTGCTGCATAGACTGCGCCGAATACACTGCAAAAAAACGCAGAGTATTTTGCTTGCCCATTCCGCCGCTTCGGTACCCGCCACGCCAGTAGCTGGCCGCTGGTATGGTCATACACTTGTTTTTATTTTCGTTATTTACAAATAAAAGTTGCCGCCCCAGTGGGGCGGCCTATATTTAAGTGGAAGGTCGGGGGGTACCCATGACCACAATTAGGAATTTATTCATGTTTTCACTTAAAGAAATATCGGTAATTACAGAAGCAAACTCAATTTTGGATAAAAAAGCACGGTATACAAACTCTATTTCTATCCCCTCGTTAGCCTTTTCATTATGTCGTACAAAGCTGGCTCATTTAGAGTCTGAAGCCTTTGCGGTTGCTTTTCTTGATTGTAAAAACCGTTTGATTTCATTTGATGTTGTATTCACAGGCACGGTAAATAGTGCCAATGTGTATTCTCGTGATGTTGTGAAATTGGCACTTAAATATAATGCGGTAAACGTGATATTCTCACATAACCACCCATCGGGTGAACCAACGCCCTCTGCAGCAGATGAAGCCGTTACTAAACGCTTGGCTGAAGCGTTAACGCTATTCAACATTAGCGTTTTAGATCACATCATTGTTGGTGTTGAAGGTTGTACTAGCTTTGCAGAGAGGGGATTGATTTAATAGTTTAAGAGAGGGCTTTGCCCTCTCGTAATATGAGTAATTATCTATGAGTTCTTATTTATCTAAAATACCGACATCGATTGATGATTTTAAATTACTCCCGTGTTCTCGAGATATTGCAGATGTTGATTTTGTTGCACCTGGACCGTTGGAAATTAAAGCATTGCGGAATTTGATTGGCTTTAGCCAGAATGATTTAGCTAAATTTGTCGGTGTGACTTATAACCAAAGAAAAGGGTCTACGGCCGTGAGAAAGTGGGAAACTGTTTCAGGTAATGAAGCTAGGCCAATTTCGTTATCAGCTTGGAAGCTAATGCAGATCAAAGCCGGTTTGATCGTCGTTGAATCAGTGTAATTAATTCGTACTTATATCTTGCCGCTGTGCGACAAATCATTGGCCTCCCAGCACCTACGCCGTTCACAGCTTTCGTGACAAACATACTGCGTAAACACCAACACAGAATGTTTACCACTTCAGCTATTTCACCTGCTACGGTACTCGCCACACCCGAAGCCGGCCAATGTTCGGCCTGCATCACGTTTTATTTTTGTTTTTAGTTTGGCTGCAGCCAGATCATTCCTGCTGCGCAGGAATACCAGCGGCTTCCCGTGCCCAAGCTTACTTCATAGACTGCGCTAAATTCCCTGCAAAAACCGCAGAGTATTTAGCTTGCCCATTACGCCGCTTAGGCACTCGCCACGCCCGAAGCCGGCCGCTGGGTTAGTTCCGCGCTAGGCTTAATTATTGTTGGTAGGTTTTAGTCTGCTGATTTCACATAACGTGCGTTATGCGCAATGACTTAACCTTTGATTAACTCTAAATGGATCGTATTGATTCGACAAATAAGGCGTCATTTAGGCTGAAGTAAATGGGTATCTTTCAGTGAATATAGGCCAAGAAACTGTATCCTTAGAAATGAAAAGTTTATCTTTTTTGTATGGAATACCTAAGGATTCAGCAGCAACGAGCACGGCGCCTCTTGATATGTAGCCAAGGTGTTCAGTATTATTTACCCACTTTTCGACACAGTGCTTAACGGTACCTAGTTCTGCATAATTGCTAGGTTTTTTTGTTATACGAACTTTGGGGTTATGCTTGAACCAGCTAATTGCACGTTCAACTTCTACACGGAAACCATCTTTGTTTAAGCAATCAGTTAACAAAGGATGATTAGTTTCCCCCAAAAAACCTTGGTAATGTGCTGTAGGATGATTAGTCATGATTGATAAAATTGCATCTTCGATAGATTTCATGGATTTTCCTTGTGATTAGTTTTTTCAATGGCCGTCAGCTACTCGCCTAGAATAATTCTTGGTGGGAGTTAGTTCGCTAGATTTAACGTAGCGAACCATTTTTATGACCTGATCTTACATAACATGCGTTATACGCAGTGAGGTTAAAGACCTTTAATTAACTTTTCTATGCCGTATTTGGACTAAACCTTGTTAGGGGTACTGAATATGATTGGATATATTTCAATTATTGCTAAAGTCGCCGCAATGATTATTGCGATTAAGGCATATCGTGACGCAACACGTGCTATGGAATTAGCCTCTTTAGCTATTGAAAGAGTCTCAATTTCACGATTTGAGCGTGCAGCAGTTTCTGAGTCTGCACGTTCTTTTTCTTTAAGCCCTAGCCATAACTCAGCTTCAGCTAAGAAAAATCCATCTGGAGGCGATGATTCTAGTTTAAGTTGAACCTCATGCTCTCCGAGCGACTCGAATTATTCAGCTTTGAATAATATTTCACCGTATCGAAAATCATCATAATTACGGATAACAAAACCTTGTTCATGATCTGGATTTTCAGATTTAATGCGAATGGTTGGAATGTGACTCAACTTAACCACCTTTTTTAGTTGCGTTTAATTGCTTTGTCATTTGTAAAAGTCAGCGTGCCAGCCAAACTGAATACACACCTAAGCGTACTATTTACAAAGATGCAAGATAGCCACAGGAGCAAGCAACGTTAATGTATAAACACCAGACGTTAATACAAATGCGACAACTGGAGAGAATGGAATACTTAAAATAGTAAACAATCCTCCAAAAGCACCTAATGATTTGTGTACACTTGCTGAACCTGTTAAATCTGGTTTGATCATAAGATCTCCTATATTAACAATCCCTATCAGCCTCATGATGAGCCGGGAATAGAGAGTGGTTCAGACTATCGCTACCAATTTGTTTTTTCCCAGTCTTCCGGTGGTAGCGCCCCGACTGGAGGGTTGTTGAAAGCTGACATAAAATCAACTACCAAGCATTCTTTACGTATAACGTTTATATAGTAAGACGTCTCGCTTCCCCAAATCCATTCACCTAAAAATTAAATTAAGTAATTGAAAATAGTGTTATTACTTACTTCTGGGGAATCGTACCATCCTGTAAATTATTTTTTTAGTCTTGTCAGTTATAAGCAAGACTAGCTATGAAACTGATTATATTGGTATTAATTTTCACTGGCAAGATAAACGTGATTGTCTTTTGGCAATTCGAGACTGCTTTCACCAAAATGCCAATAACACTGTATAAAATCGTCCCTGTGCGGCCTATTGAACATAAAGACGATAACGCGCAGCGTCAAAAGGTTGTTGGATCAAAATACCACTCGTAAAGTTTTAAACCCCGCTTAAACCTTGATGGTTACCACTTAAATCCAAAACTTAATTTTGCACTGGTTTGGTGATCTTTAGTTTCAGGTTGGATGGCCATAAATGGCAGTGTTAATCTATGTTTGGTTCGTTACATCAACCTAAATCGATTTGCTTTCCATTCACTCGCGTCAATCATGCCCTCGGCATACAGTCCTGACCAATCGTAAAAATACGGCGCGAAGCTATCCCCAATCATTGCATTGAGCGTGAGTGAGATCATAACGAATACTGCTGAAATAGCGTATTCAATCGGGTCACCGGTTCTGAATCGTCCGCCGAATAAATGGAATTTTCGATCTGAGTAGGGCGAGAACGGTACGCCGCTTACTGTCATTGCATCCGTTAGGATATGAGAAAACCCACCGCCCAGAACAACGGCTGCAATGGCTGGTAGCAGGAATGCATCGCCCATGCCCTGATAGGCTTTCGCTGAGTAACC
>JAESQY010000206.1 GCA_016764915.1 Aliivibrio sp.
ATGAAGATAAGTACTCGAGTAAGGAACCTGCAGAAGGTATCCCAACTGTGACCAGAGATAACCCCCCTAAAGACTACGAGTAGCCATGAAAATATTTTTTCGCCTAGGCTAGCGAGGGGGGGATGTTATTTTGTGTTAACCGAATTGGGTGTAAATTAGTTATACATCAAAATTCACCCCCCATTTTAAAATTATCGATCTAAAGGTTAAATCGCCTCTGAGCGGCCTATTGAACATAAAGGCAATCATTTCAGGGTGTATTTGTAGTACCTCAGTAGTAATGTCACATTTCACCATATTTTTGGTGTTGTGCTGCTTATCCCCTCGACATTCCCAGCGGTTCCATTTAGGTATACCTCAAGAAAACCAACGGAAAACCTTACCAGCTAAGTTCCCTATAGACTTGACGCCACCTTAATGAAACCGATACAATGAAACCACTCTAACGAAACCAAAGGCTATATTACGTTTATCCGATGCTATTTACGCGCTTCAACTCAAGAGCAATCTGCAGATCGCGCAAAAGAAGAGGTAGTATCATTTATTGATAGCCATAATCAAAAAATTGCAGGTTTCTATATTGAAAATGAAAGTGGTACTAAAGCTGAGCGTCCAGAGCTAGAACGCCTAATTAATGATTCACAGCAATCTGATGTATTGGTGATTGAAAAGATGGATAGGTTAACTCGTCTACCCTATCAACAATGGCAAACTCTAAAATCTAGAATTCAAGATAAAGGGCTAACCATTGTGGTGATCGATCAGCCCATGACACATCAAGCACTAGCTACAAATCAGCCAGAGCTATCTGCAATTCAACAGGCATTAACCAGTTTCATGCTAGATTTGGGGGCTGCAATGGCTCGTGATGATTATGAAACAAGACAGAAACGTCAGAAACAAGGTATTTCTAAAGCTAAAGCTGAAGGCAAATACAAAGGTAAACAAATTAACGCGGAGTTACATAAGAACATTAAAAGAATGCTCAATGCAGGGCTTAGTTATACTGATATACAAAGCGCATTGAGCTGCTCACGTGCAACGATTGCAAAGGTAAAAAAATTGAATTACTAATATAGTTTAATAAGCAACAACATCAAGCTCGTTAATATATTTAAGCGAACGCCCTAATAAGGTCTCGCGCCGTCGATTACTTATCCGGAAACTAAGATGCGGTCACTAATATTAATTAACCTTAAGATACGAAAATAAGTACTCACTTATTTTCGTATCTACACAAAGCTTACTGCATGTCATCTGCTTTGATAATACCAAAATTTAATATTGAGACTTTAATCGATCACAACGACAGGGTGAGCTCTATAATTAGGCTTACCTTTAAATCTCGAGTATGAAATGTTGCTAAGCTTTGATGGTCTGGCATTGCCATACACGCTGTGTATGCTAAAAAAAACAGAATGGGCACGATTAGAAGCAAAGCCACTATAACCATTTTGAATCATCGCATTTACAACACCTTCATGCCGCTTTGATGTCATATAACACAAGTTTTGGCAACGAGTAATAAGATCCTCAGCAGTAGGTCTATTTTCAGGGACATATTCTAGACAACTATCAACTATATCTTGAAGCTCTCTAGCTAGCGGGGCAAATTGGTTGTTAGCTGTCATAAATGCAGGCCAAGGAGCTCTATTTTGTGTTTTTACATTAACGGCCGCTTCTAGATATACACCAAATGGATAGATACCAGTGAGCAACCTAAACATCATTGCTCCAATCGACCAGATATCCATAGCGCATGTTAATTTATCACCCGGTTTTCTAAACATCATTTCAGGAGACATGAAAGGTAATGCACCTTTCACCGTGCCAGATGTTGAACGAGTTAAATCTCCGGATTCAGCCGCTTCATCAAATACATCTTCCGTAAGTGTTGCTATACCAAAGTCAGTTATTTTTAGATGGTCAACTCCACTACCTGAATCGACCATAACATTACTTGGTTTCAAATCTCTATGAATAACCCCCTGTTGATGAGACGCATTTATCCCTTTTGCTAAGAGGTGTAAAACTCTAGAAGCTAAGTGAGGGTCCAAAAATTTACGTCTTTCTATTTTATCCTCTAACGTGTGACCAGCAACAAACTCTTCAATTAAATAAACGTTACCATCCTCTTCGAAATAATCTAGAGTCTTTGCCACGTTATGGTGATTAATTCTAGCTGCAATAACGGCACTGGCTTGAAAACGTTTAGTCTTTTGACCTAACTGAGGTGTTTTTAAAGCAACTTGATTACCAAGAAAATTATCATGTACCAAGTAGACGTCTTGCATACCACCAGCACCGATGTGTTTTATTACCTTGTAGCGCCCACCAATTATTTTGTTTGCCTCAATCATGAAACAACCTCCGGATTAGAAATGTCGAATGTCACAAACCCTCTACTACCGCTCCCTGAACCTAATGTAATAACTGAAGCTTCAGGTAATAAATCCCCGACGTTAACGATAATATTATTTATTGTCACGTCTCCCGCTAATGCTACAACATTGAAGTCAAAACCATCATATTTGATAGTTATCTCATCTTTAATATTTCCAGTGCTACCAAAAGATATTTTTGAACTTCGATTAGTTCCATTTAGTTCTTTAACCTGTGTCCCCATTACTAATAAACCTTTATGCCTGTCCTTAAGCAGATAGCGTCTTAGTAAACTCTCTACTTTAGAAATAGATGGTCTATCCAGAGGAGAATACGATAAACATTGCTCAATAATTGAGACTATAGCTGAGTCTAAGTTCGGGAGTTCTGCTTGTAACCAACCATTACCCACGGGTAATGGAGGATACTGAAACAATGCATCAGGTGCATTAACACCAGCTAACGCTAAAGCGGTTACTCCAAATGCATATACATCAATAGCAGTAGTGAAAACCACTTGCCCTTGCTGCCATAATTCGGGAGCCATATAACCAACTGTACCAATAACACTATGCGTCTTAGCACTATCGAGTTTTCTAGACAAACCGAAATCAAAAACTTTAACAACGCCTGTATTTGCTCTTCTTATATTATTAGGTTTAATATCCCTATGGATTATTCCTGATTCATGTATGTCGGCTAAGCCACAAGATACTTGCCATAATGTTTCTAATAACTTAGTTTCATTACCTGAACATTCACTAACTTGAAGATCATTTCCATCAATAAACTCTAATACCAAGCCAATTCGTCCTTCGATGTCTACAACATCATATAATTGAACAACGTGCTTCGAGCGTAACTGAATTAAGCACTTTTGTTCATCAAAAAGCCTTCTTTGTTCCTCATTAGCCTTAAGTAACTTAATAACAACTTCTCGTTGTAAATGGGTATCTGTGCAATAATAAATATCGCCCATTCCACCAGTATTATTTGTTCCACTAAGGGTATATCTATTCGGCAGCTTCATTGTTAACCTCGTTATCTTCTGAACTCAACGTTAACTTCATCTCATCATTTTCATTTTCATTTTTAGCATTTTTTTTCTTGCTGGTTCGACGAGTACGTTTCTTGGGATTTTCTTGCTCTTTGTCTAACAGAACTGGTAAGTCATCAGGCTGATTACTATCTGGGATAGATGGTTTAGAATTAATAGCTTCTAGTTCAATCTGTACTTTTTCTTTCGGTGGCATAGCCCAGATAAACTGGGTGGCTCCAAATGGATCTGTTAACTCTATAACAGCAGAGTTATCTCGATGATTAAAATTCAGTGTTGGTATATCAATCGCGCATATTGAGGCATTATCAGGTCCTCCACACCAGCGAGCAGTTGCAATAAGTCTTTCTACGACTTGAGTAACTTTCTCTGTATTCTCAGTAATTAAGGCTAGTGTTTGAGGTTCAATATAATGGACACCATCAGTCGTAAGATATACTTGTTCAACATCATCAATAAGCGGTGCAACATGAGGAGACAAACCATCTCCCATTCCTATAAACTGTAACAGCTCGGTGCCACTCCCCCCCACAACTTCAGCAAGAGAGTCATCTACACTTAAGCGAATTAATCGATTACTAACAGCACTCCTCCCATAAATACGACTATCGCCCACATTTACGCTTACCGGAGAAAGATCACTACCAAAAAGAACAGCTGAAAGAGTGCATCCCCCTTTACCATTGGAGAACTCATGCACAGCTTTATTGGTGGCGAGTGTTGCTGTTCTTAGAAGTTCTGCTGAAGATAGATGTGTTAGCTCGATAGCTGATGCAAAAAAAGCCGCGATACATAGTTCTGCACATTCTTTACCATCCCTCATCCCTCCCATGCCATCAGCAAGAGCAACTAAAGTATATGCTTTCTGGTTGAATGAAAATTTCATTACAGAAACTTTATCTTGGTTTTGAATTCGTTTTAATCCTAAATCAGAAGCTAATGCGATAGAACCACTATCAATTGAGAGCATACGTCTATTTAACGCAGCCTTAGAAAGGCTTTGTAGCAATAATTTTTGGAGCATATGAAACCTTGTAAGCTATTGATATATATTTATTATAAACATAGCATAAGTTACAGCATAGCTCTATAAATACGAACATAGAGCTTGATAATTTCCCTGTTTATCCCTCTGCATTGTGATCAAACTCAAT
>JAESQY010000010.1 GCA_016764915.1 Aliivibrio sp.
CATGCATTTGTTTCATTTAATTTAAAATGTTGATGCATAATAAATAAAGTAAATATCAGATATGCAATAAAGAAACCAAACCAACAAGTAATTGAATTTATTTATATTCTTAAGTGTTAACAATATAAGTATGTAAAATAACCTGACAAAAAGTGCGTGATTATTTATATCCTTACGTGTATATTATAAATTAAGGTCAATATTAGCAGTTGTGCTTTGCAGTATTGATAGTTATATTACTTTCGTGTTCCTATGAAAATTTAGCAGTGATATGCTGAAATTATGATTGATTATTCAATATGAGTTAACGTTAATTTGTAGGATGTACTTTGAACAATGAGTCTCGATTCAAAGGGGGGCAAAGTGATTCCAAATTACTGGTATGATTTTTTAGAGAAAAATAAGATAGTAGGAGAAATAAGAGTAATCAATAAAGAGCATGACTTATCGGGTGTTGGAATAAAAATGAAATTCCTCTCTTTACGTGGTGCACTTACTATTACGTTAAATCGACACCCTGCCAGATTTCTTGCAAATTTTGGCTATGTGCCTATCGGGTTATGTATGTATGGCAGTGGTGATGATTATTATATAAATAAAAATGACGGAAAAAATGGCCGTCTATATAGAATTTATTATGACGGAGTAAATAATAAGTTAATAAATGATGGCGCAATTGATAGGGTATTTAATAATTATGAAAGTATTTTGTTGAAATAACAGACGTTACTCCTCTGGTTAATGTTAATAATGAATGATATTTTCATGGTATCAATGAATTATTAAAAGTAAATTAACCTCTTAATGTGGATGTTTTATCTTTTCTTTTTTTTAACCTCATCTTAGGTATCATAGACATTATTATAAGCAATGTTTATGAGCAGTTTCCTAGGGAGAGTCCCATTAATAAGTATCTTTGGTCTTTATTATTATCTCTATTTTTTTGGCATTCAGTGCATTTTACGAATTGATAGAGTGGTTGGGTGCTTTGGTGTCTATTTTACTACTAAGTCGTATTTACGATAAGCAACTTCAGTCGCTAGCCAGTAAAGATCAACTCAAGTAGACTGAATACTCTTAAAGACATTATGGAGAGCAACAACAGATGGATTTAACGTCGTTTTTACAAAAAATAAAAGAACAGCCGTCATCGATTGATTTTGAACAGACAATGGCAGTGATCGACACCAATTATGAGTTTTCGGCCACCGAGTTTCGTAATGGGTCGGTAATTAATGGAGCTGGAGAAAATAACGGCTCTTGCAAAATCTTTGCTTTTGCTAAAATGAACGCTTTAGATGTTGAGTCAACGCTCGCTTGTTTTGGCCGATTTTATCGTGAAGATGTACTAAAGAACCCTGCAGGGAATGATCACCAAAACATCCGAAACTTTATGGAACTTGGGTGGGATGGTATTCAATATACAGGTGTTGCTCTTGTTGCTAAGTAACAAATGCTTTCGATAACAAAAGGTGTCTATTATCAAACATACTTTTACTGCTTTATTGATCTCATTTTTAAGCTTGAGTGTTACTGCGTCTCCAACCAGTAGTGAGTTTGAGTTTTGTGAACGCCTCGCCGTCGCCTCTTTACAGGGCTGCTTAGATCGCGAAAACAATGTTAAAAAAAGTCAGTGCTGGCAACAGTCTAAGAGTGGTTATGAACAGTGCCGAAGTAAAATCATCGATCGCCATCGCCCCCTTGCTGATTCAGAAATAAAAGCACACGCTAAGCGGAAAATTCTTGAAGCAGAAGCGAAAGCTAAACTACAGGCAGAGTAAACCATCAATTATTTGAAATAGGTTATAAATTCCTATTGATAGCTGTGGTATTGTAATTTATTGCATATTAAATGGGACAGATAAGGAGATACAGTGGCGCACTGTTATCGATGCGAGCATCACCTTACCGATGTCACGCCAGATGGTATTGAAGAGATCTCCTTTTATACTTGCATCGGCTGAAACGTTATTTCGAATAACATGAAACTCAATAAATGGAATGGTAAGTTGAAAGTCTATCTATTTGCTTCTTTGATTATGATTAGCTTATCGTCATGCACTTATCTTAAATACGCCTCTGTACAATCTGAATACGCGCGAATTCAAAACGCAGAACCTGCGCAATTAAACTTAAAGCATATGATAGACATTGATAAATATTATGTTGTTGGATCCGTGCTTGAGAAGGATTGTGATTGCGCAGAATCGCCATTGAGTATTGTTGCTTATTCGAATCGCTATAAACAACATGAACGTGTGGATAGTATCAATTTCGTTAATATTAATACGCACTACGGTTTAACGATGCCAGAGGGGCAATATGAGTTACTGGTGTTTGCCGATCTAAACAGTAATGACCTTTTGGAAAAAGGGGAGGTGGTGGGACGAATTCAGATCCAACTCGATGCCTCAACGGCTCCCAATGGAGTTCTGACACATGTAAATATAGAGCTTGACGCTCCAGTGACGGTGGATTGGGTTGAAGAGATTCACCTACCGAAAAGTGAAGAGTTTCAGCAATCGATTTTCTTTCCTAGTGGCACAGTACGATCATTAGATGATCCAATATTTGATAAAGGTATTGTGACATTAGGTATGTATGATCCGGCCTCTTTTGCTGAATATGCACCGACAATGTTTTACGCTTTAGAAGAGGATTTTTCCTATAAAATACCGGTCATTTTTGTGCACGGAATCGATGGCAGTCCAAGAGACTTTCTCAAATTTGTTAACGGCATGGACCACAGTCGATATAAAGCATGGTTTTACTACTATCCGTCAGGCGGTGATTTAGATTTATCTGCCGAGCTTCTCTATCATGTATTTTTATCTGGAGAGGTGATCCCTCACTCTGAACAGCCTGTGATTATAGTGGCTCATAGCATGGGAGGCTTGGTTGCACGTAAGGCGTTAAATCTTTATCGAGGTGAGGATGTTGAAAATAGAGTAGAGCTGTTTGTCTCTATCGCCAGCCCCTTTGGAGGTCATAAGGCGGCAGCAGAGGGGGAAGAAAATGGTCTGATTGTTTTACCAGCGTGGCGCGATTTAAATCCTAACAATGATTTCATTACCAGTCTTTATGACAAGCCATTGTCATCGAATATAAATCATCAGCTTCTTTATGCGTATAAAAATAACAGTTCATTCAAACTGGGTGAGAATAGTGATGGTGTTGTCTCTTTAGACAGTCAACTTTATTCTAAAGCACAGCAGCAGTCAGATGAGCAGTTTGGTTTTAATCATACCCATACCGGTGTGCTTAATAGTGAACAGGTAGTTGATTATGTAAAACAAAAAATGGATCTTGTCGAAAATATATTTCCTGACTCTCATCTTAAATTATTAGATCAAGGTGGCTTTGAAGTAGCACTAAATGATAAATATGATCCAGTTACTAAATACGTCATTACAAAAATGGGCAGATATGTCGTTGCTTTAGTGAAGGGAGAGTTAGTTCCTTTTCACCAAGATCAACGACAGTTTATACAAGCTGCTAAAGGAAGTATTGCACCATCCACCGATCTTGAAAAAGGATGGCTAAGGTTTATTGAAGAGTATCCAGAATTAAATTAAAAATCAGAAAAAGGAGTTTCTAGATGTATCAACTTTACTATTACCCTCAAAGACACACTGTTAATCAAACATCAGTTGCGGATGTTGTTGCTGTATGTGAAAAAGAGAGCATGAGTTTAGACGTTTTTAAATAAATTAATAAGCGGAGTCAATCATGGATGATAAGAGTTATGAGAATTTAGCTGACTTACAGTTGAGTCATTTTGAGTTGTATGTACAAGATGTCACTAAAATGTCCGCGTTTTACACTCGGCATTTAGGATTTGTAATTACAGACCAAGGCGAGGGCGTTGATGGAATGGTGTTTCTTAGTCGAAATCCGAATGAACATCATCAGTTAGTGCTAAATCCTAGGCAATCGCATCACACAGTGGAAAGCCCACTTGATCATATCTCATTTAGGGTGGCGTCTTTAGCCGATTTACGGGGTTACTATTTAGCTTTGCTTGAAACCCCGCAAGTGACGCCGCAGACGGTCTCTCATGGTTCAACGTGGTCTCTTTATTTTAGAGATCCTGAAGGGAATAGACTTGAGATTTTCACTGATACGCCGTGGTATGTGAGTCAACCATGCAAGTTCGAAGTAGACTTTAATTTACCTGATCCACAACTCATGGATTTTACTGAACAACAGATAAAAGATCGACCAGGGTTTCAAGCTTATCGTGATTGGCAAGCCAAGCATAGCAGCACAATTAAAGGGTAGAGTGACTTTATTTAATGCGGATAACCACAGTGAAGTCTCGTTATTATTGAGTCAAATGCAATAGATTCAGAGTCGTATAAATAGTTTTGCTGATAAGAAAAAAGGAACAATGAATGAAAACCATAGGGATGTTAGGTGGCATGAGCTGGGAATCCACCGCCAGCTATTACAAGGCGATCAATCAAGGTATCAAACAACAGCTTGGCGGATTACACTCGGCAAAAATTGCGCTTTATAGTGTGAATTTTGACGAAATAGAAAAATTACAACATCAAGGTGACTGGCAGGCGACGGCGAATATACTGTCGAATGCAGCAAAATCTGTTGAAGCGGGCGGTGCCGATTTTTTACTGATTTGTACCAATACCATGCACAAAGTCGCACCTGAAATCGAAGCTCAAATCACGATTCCAATTTTACACATTGCCGATGCGACAGCGCAGAAATTACGACTAGATAACATCTCAAAAGTAGGGTTACTTGGTACTAAATTTACCATGGAACAAGACTTTTATAAGCAGCGATTAATTGATGATTTCGGTATCGAAGTGATGGTACCAAACAGTGAAGATCGCACGGTCGTGCACGATATTATTTACCAAGAGCTGTGCTTGGGAGAAATCCGAGACGCGTCCCGTGACAAGTATCTGGTTATTATCCAAAAGCTATTTGAACAGGGCGCTCAAGCTGTGATCCTGGGATGTACTGAAATAGCCTTACTGGTCAACAGTGAACATACCGATGTTCCTCTGTATGACACCACTGAAATTCATGCATCCGCGGCAGTTGAGCTGGCGGTTTCATAAAAAATTGAATACCATACAACGGATAATATGGAGAAGTTATGTCTGAGTATTATGCCACCATAAATTGGAAACGTGCACCCGATGAGATCTATTCTGATAATAAATACAGCCGAGCTCATCATTGGTCATTTGATGGTGGAGTAACGGTTCCCGCTTCTTCGTCACCGCATGTGGTTCCGTTGCCTTATTCGGTTGAAGAGAATGTGGATCCGGAAGAAGCGTTTATTGCCGCGCTGTCCAGTTGCCACATGTTGGTGTTTTTATCCATCGCAGCCAAACGTCGTTATGTTATCGATATCTATGAAGATAAAGCAGTCGGCATTATGGAGGCTGACAGCGAAGGGCGAGTATCGATTACCAAAGTGACGCTAAGGCCAAACATTAAATTCTCTGGGGACAAGCAGCCTACGTTTGCTCAGTTAGAGAAGATGCACCATCAATCTCACAAAGAGTGCTTTATTGCTAACTCTGTGAAAACAGAAGTCGTCACAGAGATCGTGATGACGTAATGGTTAAAGATTTAAAAAGTCGGACAGTTTATTTAGGTCGATAACCTTCAATTGATTATCGACCTTTTCAATGAGACTCATCTCAACCAGCTGCAGCACAATTCGGCGATAGACACGCTCTGAGCTGCCAAATCTAGCGGCCTCTTTATAGACTTGAGGAAAATTCACGGCAGGTTTAGTTCCAATATGACGCTAATGAATATCCTATGCCACGTTGTTTCAGCACAAAAAATTTCGACCGAAGAGAGACAGAACAGCTTTCATCAAATGATGACATTAGCATTAGAAACCGCATTGAAATAATTTTGGTTATTATATTCATACACCATAGGCAGCTTCGGCTGACCGATACTCGAGTCTGGATACTCCCTCAGAACAACCGCAGGTTTTAATACAAAAAGTCGAACATAAAAGTCATGTGCACCTTGATATTGAAACGGACAATATTGAAGCGGAAGTTAAGAGATTGGAAGGTATTGGCGCTAACGTAGTGAAAGTTTTTCCTCGCTGGGTGGTGATGGAAGCACCAACAGGACATCGATTTTGTGTGGTTAATCCGCAGCGAGATGACTTTAACGATTTATTATCAGTGAATGTGTGGGAGTAGACAAAGAGGGTGAAGTTGAGTCAAAAAAGAACATGCCCATACCCAATTGGAGTCATATGATATACAAGATATAGTTGATAAAATGCGCATTAGTCATGTTTGATGGCTATAGTTAATTATATCGCTATATTCAATCAGTAAAGGATTACGGTTTTGAACGTAAAGAAACTCTCCTCCCCGTTATTATTGTTCACTATTCTATTTTCAATCATTGTTCTTAGTGGTTGCATCCCAACTATACAACGTTTCTATTTTGCTCCGACTGTTATGGGGACGGTGCTGGATATGCAAACCCTGAAACCCATTGCTAACGCGAAGGTGAGTTATGCTGAAAGTGATGAAGAGGCAGTATTAACTAAAGAGGATGGTACTTTTACTCTGCCATCTATTTCTAGAATTGAAGCCAGTTTATTAATGGCAGGTCATGCACTGAATGAACATCGCATTCATGTGACACATAGAACAGGTTCCGCCGATACGTACGTGACAGGCAGCTTGAGAAGTATTTATGAAGAATTTTTTGATTCAGTAGTCATTTTTATTGATACAAAGCCCGATGCTATTTCCAAAAGAATCAAACCAGAGCATGTTGATTATGCATTATTAAGAACGGGCCTCTATCCACACAGTACGTTTGGGCAGTGTGATATCCCACTTGGATATTTAGCTTTAGGCGCTTTAAATAGTTCACGGAAACTCTATTGGACTCAATCTTTTGGGCTCAATCCGATGATAAATAAAACGATGGTGCAAAAGAGTTACGATGATGTAGAGATGCTTTGGAGAGATTTTAGTAACAGCTGTGAATTAGAATTTGAAGATAAAATGCAAGTGTATGAAATGGTTGGTTTAGTTATTGACGAAGTTAGTGAAGTTTTAAGACCAACAACAGATAATTAAAAAGGAATTTAGTTCATGAGAAATACCATACAAACTAGCCTGTTCTGCTTATTGTTTTTAATGATCAGCAGTGCATCAGCGTCAGATTCTATGAAAGTGCTGCCAATGGCTATGAAACAACAGTTAGCTGAGAGCTTTCAGTCAAAGATTCCGGCTTATTTACATGAAAATCGCTTTGCGTATAAACAAGACGATGAGAGTGAGGTGATAAGAAAAAGACTCTCTTACTCTAATAAAGATCAAACTTTTTATGAGGGAGGGTTTGGATTTGGATCAATAGTGGTGCCAATTAATCATGAATATGCACTATTGGTTGCGGATACTTTTTCGTTTAGAAACTATGAATACCGTGTTGAAATTATGCATTACGGTGATGGACTATTAACCATAGGTACTCCTCCGGCCTCTTTATTAACCAATATGGCGAGTGCTCTGGATTTGACTGAACTGGTTTATGTGGACGAGGATGAAGATGCTTTAGTTATTAATGGTCAAAAAGATGATGTTATTGCCTTTTTCAAAAGAACCTTAGATTGGATGTCCTCAAAGGTGGATGGCGTGATTCCTATGTCTTCACGAAGTTATAAATACCTCTCTGAAGCTGAACATGAACGTTTCAACGGCTTTTTTATCCGCCGTATTGAGGTTCGTGAAGATATGATGGAATTTGTGAATGAAGTTGAAGAGTTTATTGAAGCAAAGGATCTGAGTAACTTAACTCAATATAGAAAAGACCAAGCGCGTATGACCAAGCAACTATCTCGTTTTCTCGATAAGTATTTTGAGCAATTCGGTGAAGAGATGTTTATGGCTGATTTTAAAGAGTTGCATACCACGTTAACGGAAGATCCAGATGCCATTGTTCGTGAAATTGAAAAGAGTATTGATCAGGCTAAACAAGGTGCAGATAACGAAAGGCTTAGAGAGCTAATTGTTGCGAAAGTGAATAAACAGAATCAAAAATACTCGGTACTAGATGGCGTTTATTCACCGTTGGTTTCTGCTGTTGCAGATGAAGATACAGAAAAATTGAAATCGCTGATTAAAAATGGCGAAGATCTGAATGCGATTTACAAAAGCTGGAGTGCGGTTAATCAGGCTGCTCAAGATGGCCAGTTTGAAATGCTAAAGCTCTTAGTAGACGCTGGTGCGGATATCTCAATCAGGACGACAGGTCACAGCCCTCTCTCTAGTGCAATACGTTACGCTTACAATGATATTGCTAGATATTTATTAGAACATGGCGCAAATGTTGAAGTTCGTTATTATAAAGACCTACAAACACCATTGATTCGAGCAGCAAAAGAGGGGTACACAGAAAGTGCTGTGCTACTGCTTGAATTTGGTGCGGACCCTCTGGCCAGAAATTTTAACGGCGATTCAGCAATAGATTGGGCTCGCCATAAAGGACACCAAGATATCGTAACTTTGATGGAAGCTGAATTAGCCAAGCGTAAGCAGTAATACAGATATTGGCAATAAGTAAAAATAATAAGAGAGTAAGCTTAGTACTCTCTTTTTTTGAGTGTGTGCTGAAATGATCTGCATCAATAAAAGGCGTAGTAATGGCAATGCCTAGCGGATCCGCGTAGAATGCCCCCTCAAAAAAATATCATAAAAAGAATGAAGTGAGTTGTGTCGTTATGAGTAGAAAAATTGAATTATTGGCACCGGGTGGTGATGTAGAAGCGATAAAGGCAGCCATTGTTGCTGGCGCGAATGCAGTCTACTGCGGCTTAGATATCTTTAATGCCCGAAACCGCGCGTCCAATCTTTCATTTGATGAGCTGACCGGTATTCTTCGCTTAGCCCATGAATACGATTGTGAGGTTTTTCTCACACTGAATGTAGTGATTTTAGAGCAAGAGATCCCATCTCTGGTTAAATTGCTGAACAAACTGGTGAACAGCGGTCTTGATGGCATTATTGTGCAAGATCTCGGCGTATTTAACCTGGTTAAAAAGTATTTTCCAACTCTGCATATTCACGCCTCGACCCAGCTGACAACTCACAATGAAGGTCAAATTCAGTTTCTGCATAAAATTGGTGCAACTAGAGTTAACTTGTCACGCGAACTTAACCTCGGTGAGATTAAAACCTTAACGGCGGTCGCGCATGATCACGATGTATTAACGGAAGTCTTTGTACATGGCTCATTGTGTATCGCTTTCTCTGGTCAGTGCTACTCAAGCTCAGTCAGTGTGGGTAATTCAGGTAACCGTGGCCGTTGTAGCCAAGCGTGTCGTGATGAGTACGAAATCACCGCAGCAGGCAACAAGTTCCCACTGAACCTTAAAGATAACTCGGCTTATTTCGATCTGCCTGAGCTGGTGGATGCTAAAGTCGATTCACTCAAAATTGAAGGTCGTATTAAAGGCGCGCACTACGTGTATACCGTGGTCGATAGCTGGCGTAAGCAGATCAATAAATTTGTGGAAACTGGTGAGCTGTTAGAAGACGATTCCAATTTACACAAAGTGTTTAATCGTGATTTTACCAACTCATTTTTGACAGGTAACCTCACCAAAGATATGTTCATCGATAATCCGCGTGATAACAGTGTGAACTATGCGCTTGAGCAGAATAATGCCATTTCAGTGGTGCAGATTGAAGATGTGAAAAAAGATCTGTATGAATCCAAAAATGCTATTGGCGCGACTCTAGAAGACAAAGTGAAATTCTTAAGCATCGCCAAAAGCAGGCTAACTTTAGACGTATCTGGTAAGTTGGGTGAGCCTCTGACCGTAACGGCCATCACGACCAATAATAAAGGTGAGAGCACTACGCACGTCGTGACATCTACATCGATGTTAGTAACCGCCGATGAGCTGGCGATGACTCAACACACCATAGAGAAGCGTTTGAGAGGCTTTAACAATGCCGAATTCAATTTAGACCGCTTTGATTTTGAGCATTATGGAGAGCATCTAACAGTACCGTTTAAAGAATTAACCAATATTAAAAATGAGTTAGCTTTCTTACTGAACGGTTCTGTTAAAGTGGTTAAACATGTGGAGGTGCCTAAACTTCCAGTACATGCCAAAGTTGAGCAAAAGCCGACACTCTCTATCATGATTGCTGATGTGAAAGACTTGTATTTGTGTGATGAAACCGAGGCAGATGTCTACTTTAAACTGCCTGAAAGTTTTAAAAAGAACTGCACCAAATACATTGATCTGTTATTGGCCAATCCGCGCCTGATCCCTTGGTTCCCAGCGGTATTGATTGGTAAAGATTACCTTGAAGCGGTGAAGATCCTTGAGCAGGTGAAGCCAGCACGTATCGTGACTAACAATACCGGTGTTGCTTACAAGGCGTTTGAACTGAATATCGATTGGATTGCAGGACCGTTCTTAAATACCACCAATTCTCATGCTCTGCTGACCATGCAAGAGGAGCTTAACTGCTCGGGTGCCTTTATTTCGAATGAGATCAACCGTGGCCAAATTAAACACATTCGTCGCCCTAAGAACTTCAAGATGTTGTACAGCATCTACCATCCAATCTTGATGATGACCAGCCGACAGTGTTTCTTCCAACAAACGGTGGGCTGTAAGAAGCCAAGTATTGAAGATGGTTGTATGCTCAAGTGTGAAAAAGCGACCACCATTACCAATGTTAAGGGCATCTCGTTTGCCGTTGATAAGCAAAAAGGCGGCTATCCAAGCATCTATAACGATGAGCAGTTCCTAAACTTTGATGCAGTGGATGACTTCTCAGACCTGTTTGATGAGTTCTTTATTGACTTAACCAATATCGGCGCGGGCTCGAAAGAGGAGCAAGATAAGAGCGTATTGATTAAACATTTTGAAGCGTTACTGTCAGGCGTTGAAGAGTCAAAAACAGAACTTAATCAGTTGGTGACGGTGTCTACCAACGCACAGTATCGTCAAGGGCTGTAATAACACCTTCTCGTAATAACAGTGCTCGCCTGCTTGGGCGAGTAATTCCAATCTTCTTCTCTTTAAGCACACTCTCCCAGCTTTAAACAACGCAGCAAATATTGAGGTGTATGTCCCTTTAAGCTGTGGCTCATCTCATGACACCTTGCGGCAAAATTACAATTGGACTATTATTTGTACATTATTTTGTACCATTTGGAGTTCAATATGAGTCGTATTCATTTTGATCAAGATATTCAGCCTCTTTCAGAGTTCCGCGCAGGTGTAACTTCATTCATTAAACAAATCAATGAGACCCGTCGTCCTCTAGTTATTACTCAACATGGTAAGGGCGTTGCCGTTGTACTTGATGTTGCCGAATATGAAGCAATGCAGGAAAAAATCGAGTTACTTGAAGAGATGCGCACAGCAGAAGCTCAAATAGCTTCAGGTTTAGGTGTATCGAATGAAGATGCCCGCGCTCAAGTGTTAGGTCGTATCAAATAATGAACCTCGTTTGGTCTCCGTTAGCTCTTGAAAAGCTTGGTGATGCAGCTGAGTTCATTGCTTTAGATAACCCCGAGGCTGCGAAAAACTGGGTTAACGAGATTTTCGATAAAACTGATTTACTCAGAACGGTGCCAGAAATGGGACGAATCGTTCCAGAGATTCCGCAAAAACAATTTCGTGAAATCTTGTTTGGTCATTATCGTAATCGTATTATTTACAGTTTAGGTCTTGAAATTCGTATTTTAACTGTTCGTAATTGCCGTCAAATCTTAACTGAAAGTGACGTATAAGCCATTGTTCTAACGTGTGCATCCTCAAAGAGACCGCCCCGAAATTCGAAATACTGGTCAGCCATTAATTTTCTATCCATCCCCTTTTTTCTCTTGACCTAAACTGTAGTTGAGGTTTTTAGCTGTCTAGCTAAAGTCTTAATTATAAAAAGGGAATGGAAAATGACTAGAGTTGAACACCTTAATATAATGATACCAGGTGATGCCGCTTTAGAATTTTTGTCCGTTGTTGCTCCAGAAGAAACATACAGAAAACGGTCTTACTTTTTTGATGACGCGGTTTTTGAATGGGAGTTGACGGAAGATTTGACCGCGGATCTTGACGACATGTACTTATACGCAAGATAGAGGTGTCTGATGAGATGGTCACCTCTGTCTCGGCATCGCAATGTGCCATGATTAAGGTTCGACAGAATCAACAACAGAGGTGACCACTATGAAATATAAGCTCATTAGTATTGATTTGGCAAAAAATGTCTTTCAAATTGCCTTACTAGATCAACAAAATACGCTGGTTTCTAA
>JAESQY010000011.1 GCA_016764915.1 Aliivibrio sp.
ATCTGTTGTAAAGCATCGTGCTACACGGCAGTGTCCATGCTGTCAGCATGAGATGGCGTGTGTTGGCATAAGCCGAACGATGTAGCCGAAAGGCGAATAGAATAAGGATAATGGCGCAAACTAAACAATCAGGAGGGATGACGATAATTATGGCGAAAATAGGCTAACTTCTGGATGTAAATCAGCCTCGATTTATGTCTTAATACCGCTCGGCTTGAATTTGGCTGTAAATAAAAACCCTACCAACTCAAACTTCACAATTTACTATATAGAGAAGGGCTTCGGGCTTGTTCAACACCTGAATAAGGTGTCGGCTGCGCGACACCTATTCTCGTTTATTAGGGCACTACACATCATAATTATCACACCAATTGCAATTAATATTGGGCATGAGAGTTTTTAATGAATCGAAACTTGATTTAGGTGCAAATCGAGCTGAACTTAAATACGATAACTTAGGGTTACTTGATAAATAATCCAAGTTTTTATCAAGCAATTGAACTGACGACAAATACAATGCTTCCAAGTTGGCGAGACCAGAGATTGCTTTTACACTATCTAATTTTTGTTTGGTATACATACCACCTTCAAGACCTAAAACGACTAATTGCTGAGCACCAGATATAAAATCTATTGACCCAAGATTTTTAGCGCTTTCAATAAATAGCTTTTCTAGTGATTTAATATCGAGGAGTGTTATAAAATCAGAAGCTTTTCTAACTCCCTGAATTTTGAGATAACGTAAATTAGGTAGATCAGAAAGCTTTACTAATGTCTCAGCTGTTACTGTTTCTAACTCAAGATATTCAAGGTTTTTTAGTTCTGAAATTTCATTAAGGAACTCTTGGTTAACTTGCTTCGCTAAAAGTCGAGTTATGTTTTTAAATTCAGAAATCCCTTTATGGCTATTTTTTTCACGGTAAAAATGAACTGAATTTGATGTTTCTGTAATATCGGTTACAGAGGTCACACAATCAGGCCATTCAATCCATTCTCTATAACCTTCGTCTAAACTCATAATTGAATTAGTGCCCTAACAGCTTAATAAGATGCAAAATGCATTGTTTAAACAATGCATTTTGCATCTTATCACTCCTGAATTTGTCATACCGTATCACAGATATCTTGAAAAATTAGTGCCTTACCGCAAAGTTATAAATTTCAGTTGTAGAAAGTAGACTTCGATTTGTAGAAAGTAGGCTCCGCATAAGGCTGTATAAACATACAGCCAAATGGATCGAATTTATGAGATCACCTTATCCACGCTTCATCAAGTAACAAATCGATCCAATTAATCTGATAAATCGTATGGATGGCTTTGTTAAAATGCCTTCTAACGACATATACTGAACACGCATACTTAATGCCTATGAGGGGGTGAGATTATGAGAAGGCAATATGAGAAACAAGTGATAAAAAAGACACTAATACAAGAAGTCAGTAAGTTAAAAAGAGAGGAGTGGTTAACGCACAACTCTAAAGCTATTTCTGCTTGTAACAAGCTAATCGAGAAGCATGGTCTTTTTTCTGATTCATATCGGATATTGTAAATCTTTCAAAAAAAAAACCCAACTTTCGCTGGGCTTAATTTAGGTCATAACAGTTACTCTTTAGCGAGCTCTAGATGCGGGGCGACGGTGCCCTGCTTTCTAGTGGCTAACTCTTCATACAGCTGCCATTTACGCTCAACCACCTTTTGCGCTTGGTTGGTTAACTCTACGGCGATCTCAGGGTGAGAGCGATGTAGAATTTGGAAACGCGCTTCATTTGAACGGTAGTCTTGCAACGTAATGGTTGGACGTAACGTATCTAATGAGAAGGCGTTTTCACCACTATCACGCAGGCTTGGGTTGTATCTAAACAGTGGCCAGTGACCGGATTTAACCGCTAACTGCTGCTGTTTAAGGCCCGCTTCCATGTCAATACCGTGCGCAATACAGTGGCTGTATGCGATGATAATGGATGGTCCCGGATACGCCTCGGCTTCACGCATGGCAAGTAACACTTGCTGTGGATCGGCACCCAGCGCAACCCGGGCAACGTAGACGTTATTGTATGAGATGGCTTGCATCGCAACGTCTTTCTTCACCGCGTGTTTACCGGCAGTGGCAAATTTAGCAACTGCGCCCAGTGGGGTAGATTTTGACATTTGGCCCCCGGTGTTGGAGTACACTTCTGTATCCATCACCAATACATTCACGTCTGCGCCACTGGCGAGTACGTGATCTAAACCGCTTGAACCAATGTCGTATGCCCAGCCGTCACCACCAACAATCCATATCGAACGACGGATCAATTGATCAGCCACCGAGATAAGGTTGCGCGCAGATTCAGAATCAATCTTACTTAACTGCTCTTTTAAAATCTCAACACGGGCGATCTGTTGCTGAATCTCTGTTTCAGTTTTCTGTTCAACCGTAAGCAGCTCTTCAATCAATGAAAGGTCGATATTGGCATCAGGGTTCTGTTTGAACTCTACCAATAACTGCTCGGCCATTTCGTGTTGCTTCACTGCGGCTAAACGGAAACCAAACCCAAACTCGGCGTTATCCTCAAACAGTGAGTTTGCCCAGGCTGGACCACGGCCATCTTTATTTTTCGACCACGGAGTGGTTGGCAAGTTACCGCCATAAATTGACGAACAACCTGTTGCATTGGCGATCATTAAACGATCACCAAACAGTTGCGACATCAATTTCAAATACGGCGTTTCGCCACAACCCGAACACGCTCCGGAGAACTCGAACAGTGGTTGTAAGAACTGCGCACCACGCACGTTAGAGAAATCAATTCTACCGCGTTCGTTGTAGTCAATCGACTCAAAGAACTCTAGGCTGCGTTTCTCTTGTTCAAGATACGGCGCTTTGAGTTCCATATTAATGGCTTTACGCTCTGGTTGAGTCTCTCTCGCTGGTTCGATAACCATAGGACACGCGTCCACACACAACGTACATCCCGTACAATCTTCAGCGTACACTTGCAGGGTATAACGCGTATAAAGTTAACTTAGGTTTGTAAAACTTTTCAAGCAGGGATACAACAGAACCGTTTTTGATCGATTCATTACATACAAACTCAGGAATAAGGCCAATGCCTAAACCTTGTTTTATTACCTCCATCAAAAAAATAGTGTTGTTTACTTGTAGCGTACCAGCAATAGGTACCCCCGAATCAATAGGCCATTCAGCTTTCCCTTGGAAGTAGCTATAGACAAAACAATTATGATCTCTTAAGTCAGTAGGCTTAAGTATTGATTTATGACTGCTAACATACGCGTGAGAAGCGCAGATATGGTAAGAGAAAACTCGTAAAGGTCTACCCACATAATTTGAATCAAGAGTTCGACTTGATGCCCTAAAGCCTAAATCAAAACCTTGTTCAACTAGGTCGATAGATTCATCAGATAAGTGTATATCCAGTTGAATGTCAGGGTAAGTCGTCATAAAATCAGAGAAAAGCTTTGCTAAATGGGTAATCCCTAGAGCCATTGGCACATTTATTTTCAATTTACCGCTAGGCTTACTCTTCTGATCGAATACTAATGTATCAGCGTATTCGATTTTCTGTAGTATCTCTCTACAATGTAGTAGGTAGGTTTTACCTTCAGGTGTTAGCTGTATGTTACGTGTTGTTCTATGCACCAAACGCACTTGCAAGCTAGTTTCTAGTGCACTTATCTCTTTACTGATTTGCGATTTTGAGGTGTTTCTATATTCTGCTACACGAGTAAAGCTTCCCAACTCTGCTAAACGTAAGAAGGCCTCCATTGATTTCAGTTTATCCAATATTCTGTATCCTTATTGTGAACAATGTGTTCGGATTATACTTGTATATCATTCCAATAGACAGGTGTAAAATACCTGTACTTTAACAATGAACAAATATAGGGGTCATTATGTGTCAGCTCTACAGTCCAAATGCATGCTCACTTGCAACTCAAGTTGTGTTACATGAACTTGATCAGGGTGTTGAAATTATTGAAATAACACGATTGATGAATGAGTATTTCGAGGGGCTTTATAACGCCAACGCGGAAAAGCTACGAGAAATTTTTCACCCTACAG
>JAESQY010000012.1 GCA_016764915.1 Aliivibrio sp.
AATAATAAAAATTACTTTCTCATAAGGTATAAAAAGTAGCCTCCACCAATCAATGAGGCCAGTAACCCCGCAGGGAATTGCCATGGAAACCACACTACTCTGCCTATCCAATCGGCGAGAACCATCAAACTACCACCTAATAAACTGGCCGCCAATAATTGATGAGAAGCTCGGTATTGATGAAGCGAACGAGCCATGTGTGGTGCTAATAAACCAACAAAGCTAAGAGGCCCAATGATAATGGTGCATAACGTCGTTAATGCGGCAACAAGAAGTAATAAAAACAACCTGACTTCTCGGCAATGTAATCCAACACTGGTTGAGGTTATTTCGCCTAATCCAATGAGATCCAACCATCGGTGACATCCCATAGCCAGCATTGAAAATACGGCAACACCAATTCCCAGCAAATACACATCACTCATGCTAACCAAATAGGTAGAGCCTGAAAGCCACGTTAATAACGCTCTCACATTATCTTGACCCGATGACATTGCAATGCGTAAAAAAGCATCTAAGCCAGCACTAAGTGCAATTCCTGTTAACAGCATTTGAGTCGGTGCAAAATTTTGTTTACGCCCCATTAACCAAATAACAGCCGTCACTGATAAAGCTCCAAAAGTACCAAGCAGCATTTGTGCATCTCTTTCTACAGCAACTCCAAACACGGCTCCAAGAACTAATGCCAGTGCCGCTCCAGAACTGATACCCAAAATTTCAGGACTCGCCATTGGGTTGGTCGACACACGCTGAATGACCGTTCCAGCAATGGCTAAACCGACCCCTGCAAGAAAGGAAACTAACACTCGCGGCAATCGAAGATCAAATACTGACGCACTCAATGATATCAACCAACCGTTTTGCCCTTTTCCAACCAACAAAGCCACGGTAAATAAAAGAAAAATAACAAAACAAAGAGGAAGCAATACCCATTTCGGTTTTAGATTCCGATAACTGATTTGAGTACTGTCTCTGGTTTTCATATCCGATTGAAATGCATTCTTGTTCAATAACCAAAGAAGAAATGGTGCGCCTAATAGTGCCGTCATTGCACCTGTTGGCAGCAACTCTCCCCCTACCCCAGAAAAAGGTTGAATAATCAAATCAGCAAACAGCAACATCAGGCTACCAATCAGCCCACTCGCAAGAATTTGTACTTTCAGTTTTCGTGCCCCACATATACGTGCAATTGCAGGAGCCACAATGCCAACAAAACCTATCAATCCAACTTCACTGACCACAGCAGCCGTAATAAATATTGCCAACGTTAACGAAATCACTTTGATTCTCTTAATATTAATACCAATAGAAGAGGCTACACTGTCTCCTAATTGAAGCGCCGACAAAGGTCTTGATAGGAGAAAAATGACAATAATAGGTAGTGTGATTAAGGGCAAGAGAGTCTCGACACTCGACCAATCGTTTTGATTTAATGTGCCCGCCCCCCACACAAAAACACTGACTAATTTTTGTTCATTCAATAATAACAACATGGTATTCACGGAGCCTAGAAACAGGCTGATCACCATGCCTGCTAACACCATGTGAACGGGAGAAAAGCCTCGTTTAGCTGACAATAAAAAAACCAAGCCTGTCGCAAGTCCACCTCCTAAGAAAGCAGGAATAAAACCATTGATAGCACTGTTAACAGGTAAGAACAAAATGCCCAAAACCATGCCTAATTCTGCACCAGCAGCAACACCAAGGGTTGTTGGCGAAGCGATGGGATTTCGTAGCACAAACTGCATAACGCAACCTGCAACGGCTAAAGCAAAGCCACATAAAATGGCGATAGACAAACGGGGAAGGTAAGTAAGGTGTGTAATAAGGTGTTGATAATTCACCGCGTCATAATAAAACACCGTTTGCCATAACAAACTCACTCCTTGTGAATAAGGTGCAGTCCATTGTAATAATCCTAAAATGGCAGTGATCAAAAAAATAAAAAGAGTGGCACGTATTATCATGTTCTGTTGTTTGGTGGCCACATTAGCGTACATTATTGAGTTAACAGCTGAGTGATATTATCACTGAAACGTTGAGCTGAAATCAAGCTTCCAAATGTCCAAATTGCCGGTAACTCATACACCAAGTCAGAACGAGTAAACGACATTGCTTGCCATAACGCAGACTGATCAAGTTGTTCTCTCTCTCTCTTTTTTAATGGACCAAAAATCAATACTCTGGCTTGTTGATGCTGTGCGAGCTTTTCAAAACCTGCCGTTGTGAATCCCCATAAGTTTGTTGGTTCACTCCAAGCATTCACAAGCCCCATCGCACCGAGTGTGGCTTGGGCTAATGAACCATCACTGTGGATTCGTACAGTTTTATCGTTAATAAAACGAATGAACAGTAAAGGCGAATTTTTGGATTGTAAATGGCGAACTTTTTCGCCATTGTCGATTAATCTCTGCTCGGTTTGTGCTATCAGATCTGAAGCTTGCTCTTCTTTGTCAAATAATACCCCCAGCTGAGTGGTCACTTCTTTAGCTGACACTAACGGTGTTTTTTTATTACTGTAAACGGTATAAACCAAGGTTGGTGCAATTGCATTCAATTTCTCATACATGGCTGACATATGCTGACTGATCAAAATGACATCAGGCTTTAACTCGGTCATTAGCTCTAAGTTAGGCTCTCTTCTTGAACCGACATCCACGGCAGACTGATTCAATGTTGGCTCGGCTACCCAAGTTTGATACCCTTTTACATCCGCGACACCAAAAGGCATCACCCCTAAACTAAGGACTGTTTCTGTTAATGCCCAATCTAACACCACCACTTTTTCAGGCGGTTGCGTAAATTCAATACGGCCTAATTCATGTTTAACTTCCATTGCTTGCGTTGAAGAGATACACAGCATAATAATGAAACCAATAACCTTATTCATGTTGCTTTCCTGTTGTTGTCGATTCTCACCCATAGGTTAAGGGATATAGCTGATAAGCTGACCCGTTTGAGGATGGGAGAATAACGCTAATTCCATCCCATAGATTTGCTGTAATGTTTCGCTAGTCATTAAGGTTTCAGGTGGGCCTTGAGCGATTACTTTTCCTGTATGCAGTGCAATCAAATGATCACTAAATTTTGCAGCCATATTCACATCATGCAAAACCATGATGACAGTTAACCCCAACGTTTCATTTAAGTTTTTTATCAAGGCTAATAGTTCATACTGATGGGCTACATCCAAAGCCGATGTCGGCTCATCAAGCAAAATACACTGACTTTGTTGAGCCAATAACATCGCAACCCATGCTCTTTGACGTTCACCACCCGATAACGTCGCCACAAAGCGATCACTAAATGGCTCTAATCCAACTTTCTCTATAGCATCGTCAACAAATTGATGATCACGCTTAGTGTAACGTCCAAATACACCTTTCCACGGATAGCGGCCAAAATAGACAAGTTCACGAACGGTTACTCCATCTGTGATAGGTGGATGCTGAGGAAGATAAGCGACATTAAGAGCAAAATCTTGGTGGGATAAATGAGCAACAGCTTGTCCATCAAACAAAACCGCCCCCTTGGTTGGATAATTTTGACGACTCAGCAACTTAATCAACGTGGATTTCCCGCAACCATTATGACCCAGCAAGGTCGTCACTTTGCCTTTTTGAAAGACCAAATTAGTAGGGTAAAGGATCGGTTTCCCGTCAATTTCAAACGACGCATCGACAAGTTGGTACATGGGATGAGATAAATAATCGGTTCATGGATGATGGACAGAACTTTACCACAAAGAAATCGAAATGATAATTGTTTTTATTTGCAACAAATGAAAGTAGGATAGGTTCGCGTGCTAATGCTAACAGGAAGTTCGAATGCCTTTCTCTATTGAAGTAAAAAAACCGAAAGTCCAATTAATCATTATTGGCCTGATTGCCGCGTTGATGGGTATTGGTCAAAACGGGTTACTCGTTTCTTTGCCATTTTTAGTCACTCATTCCGCGTTCTCTCTACCTACGTGGTCCATCATTATTGCAATTGGCAGTTTTCTCTTCTTACCTTCGGCTCCTTTTTGGGGAAGATACAGCGATAACAACGGCCCCAAAAGCGTCGTTATTCAAGCCCTTTTAGGAATGAGCGTCAGTTTTTTCCTCTTACTGTCTTTCGCGTATCTGAGTAATAGTTACCCCAGTTCAGCGAACTATTGGTTTGTCGGTTTGATTGTAGCTAGGATCATTTATGGTTGTACTGTAGCGGGAATGGTGCCAGCGAGCCAGCATTGGGCCATCCTTTTATGTGGGGAGAATAACAGATTAAAAGCCATTACCTCTGTCAGTATTGGCCTTAGTCTAGGCAGACTGATTGGTCCAGTATTGGCCATCATTCTATTAAAAATCGGGCCTTTTTCATCACTTGTCATGATGGTGATATTTCCGTTTCTCGCCCTCATAGCAGCAGTGTGTTTACCTAACCCACTACAAATAAAAAAAGTAAAGAGCAAAGCGGTCACCGTGCACTCTTTAGTCCCAAGTACTGCATTAATACCTTATCTACTAACAGGGTTATTCCTCTGTTTAACCATCGCTTTACTGCAGTACAGCTTTTCCCCATTAATAGAAAGCGTTACCCATTGGAGTAGCAATAAAGTCAGTGACACTATTGGCCTATTACTCACCATTAGCGCTGCGGTTACTTTAATGACTCAAATACACGTTATAAAAAAGAAAAAAATTCAGCTGCCGACAATGTATCGTTTTGGATCGTTATTCTTATTGGTCGGTTTTTTATTCTTCTTAATTCCAAATATCTGGACATTAAGTTTTGCCATGACTCTCTGCGCTTGCGGTTCAGCACTATTGGTACCCGCATACACATCTAAAGCGACCGAAATGGATTTAAAAAATCCTGGCACCGTCGCTGGATACATTTCAATGTCGCATACGCTCGGGTATGGAGTGGCCTCATTGCTGGCTTATAGCTCCACACTGTCACCGTTCTACCCCATCTATATTTGTATTCTATTCTCTAGTGGGATCACGGCGATTGCTTTTTTAGCACCTATCAACAAGTAAACTGAATTCGGTTACTTTAGCGTTTATTATCAGGATGACGAGGACAATCAAGACACAATTTACGCCCGTCACATTTATAGACTAAGCAACAACTGGTACGAACAAGTTTTAATCGATTCGTTAAATGAACAACCTTTAAGCTCGATAAATGACTATTTGACAGCTCAAAAGCATCGAGCCAGAGCGTCGCTTGCTGAAGTAAATACTCATTAGACAGTGCCGGTTGATAAGTTTGCAGTTTAATAATGCAATTAAGTAAAGCATCCGCCACTAAATGATCGGTAAATCCAGGCCGAATACGAATCCACGTGGAAATGTCCTCCCTATACGATGTAAATAATCTCTTTAATTGTGTTCCGATTAATGGAATTATTTTTTCATTTAAACCAAATATAAGTTCAGCATTATGAAAAGAAAATCCTGCAATAAAGCCAGGTTGAATCGATTGACTGATAGAGGTTATATCGGGAATAGCTTTAACTCGGTACACAAAAATAAAAGCCAGGTAGATAGGCTGCCAGCATAATAAATGCCACGTGCGAGTTAACCAATATGCATGCCCTGCTTCTTTTGATGTTTCGATTAAATGTTCATATAATGCTCGAACCGCATCACTATTATCATGAGAAATATGAATACTGCAATCATCATTAGGCAGCACTGAATTTGCTAACCGCCCAGATAAATAGGGTGTGATTTTCTTCGCTTCGTTAAAAGCCAGATCAAAATACTCACTGTTTTTCATAAAAGTGGGACACTGCATTAACTAACTGAACCGAGTAATGCAGAATAATGACCTTATACAATAAATGCAAATAATTCTCAGTTGCATTTGATTGGTTGGAATTACATTCCAAATAAAATCATTACAGCCCACCCATCAATAGGTATTTGATTTCGATGTAATCTTCGATGCCATATTTAGACCCCTCTCTTCCAAGGCCTGACTCTTTGACCCCTCCAAACGGGGCAACTTCGGTGGAGATAATGCCTTCATTAATCCCAACAATGCCGGTTTCTAACCCTTCAGCGACACGCCAAACTCGGCCAATATCACGGGCGTAAAAATAGGCGGCTAAACCGCTGTCTGTATCATTGGCTAAATCAAGAACTTGTTGCTCAGTTTCAAAACGGAAACAGGCTGCAACAGGGCCAAATGTCTCTTCATTTGCCAGTAACATAGAAGCATCCGCTTCAGCAATAATGGTTGGTTCAAAAAAAGTACCTCCAAGTACACTGCGATTGCCCCCCAATACTACTTTTGCTCCTTTGGATTGTGCATCTGCAATATGACGCTCCACTTTTTCAATCGCCGCAAGATTGATCAATGGTCCTTGTGTCGCGCCCTCTTCAAAACCATTGGCCAACTGAAGTTTGACAACTGCCTGAGAAAATTTATCAATAAACTCATCGTAGACTGACTCTTGAATAAAGAATCGGTTGGGGCAGACACAAGTTTGTCCTGAGTTTCGGTACTTCGATGCCATTGCACCATCAACAGCGGCATCAATATCCGCATCATCAAATACAATAAACGGTGCGTTTCCGCCCAACTCTAATGACAACTTTTTCACGGTGTAAGCGGCTTGGCGTATCAACAGTTTCCCAACGGCCGTTGAGCCTGTAAATGATACTTTTCTCACCTTCTTTGAAGCCATTAATGCGGAGCCAATCGCTTTAGTATCACCAGACACCACATTAAACACGCCAGCAGGAATGCCCGCTTTTTGCGCTAATACAGCTAAAGCCAATGCACTCAGCGGTGTCTCTTCAGATGGTTTAACCACCATCGTGCAACCAGCAGCCAAAGCAGGTGCCGCTTTACGAGTGATCATCGCCAATGGGAAGTTCCACGGTGTAATCGCAGCGACCACACCAATGGGTTGTTTCGTTACAATGATGCGAGCATCCGCTTTATGGCTGGGTATCACGTCACCATAAATGCGCTTCCCCTCTTCGGCGAACCACTCAAAAAAGCTCGCCGCATACGCCACTTCTCCCATCGCTTCAGCAAAAGGTTTCCCCTGCTCTGAGGTTAAGATCGTTGCTAGGTCATGCTGATGCTCTATTAGCAACTCCCCCCAACGCCGAATGACTTGTGAACGCTGCTTCGCAGTCTGCTTACGCCAAGATAATAGCGCGGTTGAAGCAGATTCAATCGCTTGCTCTGTCTCTTGACTCCCAGCAAAAGCCACATCAGCAATCTTGATGGAGGTCGCCGGGTTCATCACCGGGTAAGTCTGTGCGACATGATGCCAGCTTCCCGCGACGAAATAGCCATTTTGCAATAAATCCGTTTCACGTAGTTTCATCATCATCCTTATATTCTCAGTTGCTTTGCATCATTGCTTTTCATAATAACCGACGCCAATCGGTTTGTTCGGGAGATTGAAGAGTATATGAATACGACAATATAAAGCGGATCAAAACATAATGATTGTATCCGATACAAATTATGAATCATCCTTAATTCAGAGCGCATTTTCTCACTCTTAATATAATCAGTTCTGTTTATATAGCAGATAACTGTTAGTTATAATTCAACTAGAAGGTTCCATTTATTGTTGCAATAAACAACAATAAAAAATATAGACGGATTAAGGAATATGGTTAGATTTGATAGTTAGACTTGTCACCAATATCAAAATGCAATGGCATGCGCCATTTTGCTACTGCTAAAAAAAGCATCACGCTTGCTGATATCACCAGCAGTATAATTGTTACAAAATGTTGATTTAATGCCATCAGAATAACAGTAAGACAAAGTAACCACGGCATTGAACGTAAACCAGGTACTTTAAAACAAAATGCTTCTTTAACGGCAATACCAGAAAAAGTGACAAAGATAAAACCGAGCCCAATCCACTGAAACGTTGTGCCTGCAAGCAGCAGCAATAGTACCAAACCAATGCAACTTGACCAGGTAATGATCATCCTGATTTTCTTATCATATACATGCAAATTAGCAGAACACATTGCTCCTGATAGCCCAATTAGAGTGGTGATGATAGGCACCATTTCCTCGGGTATATTCAGCGTAACGAAGCCTAAATGGTTGGACAGTGCCACTGCCATTAGCAGCAGAGAAATAGCAAACAGAGTGATCCCACTACGATAAACACAAACGCTAAGTTCATCTAATTTATCTAATACTTCTACATGCTCTGGATTGGCCATATCATCAACTCTTTGTGGTTAATTCTTATCTATTTATTCTGTCTTTAAGTATAACACCCCTGCTGCAATTGATATCACAATCTTCATTCACACATAGGG
>JAESQY010000013.1 GCA_016764915.1 Aliivibrio sp.
ATATCGTTATTAACAGCAAATATTTCACTTAACAACATACTAAGTTCAGACTCTCGGATTTTTTGTGAATCAGCCGATACTCCGTTATAGAGTCCACTAACGACCTGACAGGCTGCTACTTCAGAGTATTTATCACCATCAAACGGAAAATGGTGTGCTCCAAGTCCTTGAGCATATTCATAGCTGGAGCTTGCGGTTGTCAGTTCCATTAGCAGGTTTCGACCTTGATCCTGAAAGCCTTTAACTGCTAAATTTGAAATTCCTAGCCTGTGAGCCGATGTTGCACCCTCCTTGTTTACTAAGAACTCACCAAATTGCCATTGTTCAGACAACATTAGCGCCAACCTTTGAACCTCAGGACTATCAATACGTGAGCACTGATGTAAGAAATGGTATTGCTCGTCACTTGAGAATGTAGTTCCTACGATGCCCGACTTTTTCTGAATTCCTTGAATAGTAGCGGCAGCTAACCGTCTTGAAAATACAATTGCATTTGGATTCACGGAAATAATGTCTAGCAATATCTCTTGTGAATAGCGAGTTAGATTTTGTGGCGCAGTAAAGAGTAGACGACCACGTGCCACCAACTCTTTGAGCTCATATCTGTTAATTTTGAACATTTTATAGAAATATTCAGCTTCTATCTTCAGTGGTAGGGCGATGATAACCTGTTCATATAGCGTAAGATACACTCTTAAATTTTGCCTAGGGAACACAGATGCATCGACAAAGCATCTTGTTTGCTTTGTCTCGAAGCTTGGCAGCAAAAAACGATCTCTTTGCTCAGTTTCATCACCACTAAAAACAGATTGTTGATTTTGAATCCAAAAGTCTTCATCTTCTTCGTAACGGGACAATAGTTGTGGTGAAAATTGATTCTGTATCAGACCACTGGCTGTAAGCTGCATATTGTTTTGAGTATTAGGCTTGCTTTCCACTTTTCCTGGATAATCGGACATTGTAGAGTCAACTTTAAAAATGTAGTTATACCCTTGATACCCCAGAGACTCACAAATTAATTGAATCTCTTCCTGCTGACATTCAGTGATCGCAGTTTTAAAAGTCAGATTAAATTCATTGGTGGCCCACAAGAAATCCACATGAAATGGATGGTACTTATGTGGAATATGTAAAGCGAATTGATTTATCGTCTCATCCATCGTCATAGGCTGACCATGAACTTGAGTTTTTTCAAGCTTACTGCGTGACTCAATTAAACGGTAGCTATCGAGTACTTCGCCGACGAGAGTCGCTATAGGTATACCTAATGTATGAGATCGATGGTATTGTTCTTTTAGACCGCTTAGCAGTACTTTGTTATGTTTCACATCAACAATAACGGCAAATAGCTCTTTGCCATCAGTAAACAGCCCCATATGAGAGTACTGATAAGTATCAAATCGAAAGCGCTCATAATCGTGTCGTATAGCATCTATTATGGGTAAACTATATGGCAGGCTATCACTCATTGTTAAATCCTAAATATACGCTCGAAGCGTGTTGTTAAGCTTTTGCTTTTATACTAGTTTTACTGCCTATTCTACTCATTTCGATATGTATTGCAAAGTTATCGGATTACTTGCCCCTTTGCCACACGGTTTAACGTTATTGCACTAAGCCACTGTTGGACTGAACCTTGTTAGAGTGCAGCCTCCAAAAATGTTTATATGAATTAGAAAAAGTATGGCTAAATTGAGATTAACGCCTGCATTATATTTTTGTTCACGATTTACCCTATACCGTATTGAACTTTATTATTAAACATGTAATATATTTAGTATCTTTTCGCCTCTATCTAACTGAATTAGGAAGAGTTTTGTCAGACACGACTTCTAAACATTTGATCGAAAAAACCGAGCAAGCTAAACGCAATTATCTTATAAACAAGTTCAATCACGGCTCTCAAGATGTTCAATCAATACTGCCGATTGAACATACATCCTACCGGTTTCCAGTTGCAACCCGCAGTTATTTAGGCAATCGTGCTGAACCATTAACAGTACTCATCAATCACATTATTGAGGTTCACAACGAGATGGTTATTGAGGAAGGATTAACTGATTCTGCTAGTTACGAATGGCACAGATATCACTGCTACCAATATAATCAACTGAAAGCTGAAGCTGCAAATGTATTTAATAGTATTGAATTATTCTCTCGAAAAAAAAGCCGCCAAGGTGGTACGCCTTGGCAAAGAACTGAACAATTTCTTACACTGGTTTATGCCCCGTTAAACACAACATTTAACAGTACCCAATCAGTACTGAATGAATTTATCAGCAACCTAGTAAATTGCTTCGTATTATATCAATACGCTGATTGTGACGGTGAAGGTTTTCCTGTTAACGATGCTTTTTTTCAGCATCACCGCACATTGGATGTATTTAAATATAGTCTTAGGCTTTCCGACTTACTAGACAACCAACAAACATTAGAAAATACATTGCCACAGACCATTCGTAATAGATATATCGATGATCTTTATGAGATGCGTGAATATTTTTTTAAGGGATGGGATCCAGCAAAACATATCATTACGTATGCCGATGGAATTGACATTCAAATCGACCTACAAGCACCTGTTATAAAACTTAACTTTACTCTAAATGTGAAGGATGATACTAATCGCTATGACTATTTTGAAAGTGTAGAAATAAATAACCAAATCTATACGGCATCAATGCACAGAGCAGCTTTTTGGCTATGTGAGGTATTTATCGATCCAGTATTAGTCAGCGTTCATAAATACCTTGTCGAATTATTTAGTCGAACAACCATAGGTCAAAAACGCAAAAAAATTAGCAATAATCAGTATGAATACAAGCCTTATTTAATCGATATTGATAATGAAGACACTGATGAACTACAGGCTATTGATACGGTTATTCGAGAACAAGAACTGTCCGCAAAGTTATTTTCAACCATAAACCTTCAAAAGTTTCGTTGTTTAATGGAGTCCCATTTTCATTGTAAATTCAGCTCAGGAAAAGGCAGTGAAATAAAAATCCAGCGTGAAGGCACACGTATCATGACGCTAGGTCGACACAAAAAAGATCCTGAGCTATCAACGTATAAAGTCAAAGAGACATTGAAACGGTTAGAGATCCCTGTAAATGAGTTCATCCATGCTCTCAAATGTAATTAGCTTCACCCCCTAAGTGGAAGCAACACATTAAAGCACTATATTGGCGTTTTCATGCTTCCGCTGACTCTTTTTCGTCCTTTTTGTAGTAAAAAAATATAACGTCCGCATTTGCGGCTGGTGTTGTGGCTAAGTAATACTGGCCACTGCTTTCGATTCATTCTTGTTCATTATTTGATATTAAAAATATCTCCTCACATGAACAAATCTATGGCAAACCAATATGAACATATTTCGAGTGAGTTAAAGCTCTAAACTAAAACGGGGCATAACCGTGTTAGAGCGCTAACTCCAACAAAGTTTATCAGCGTTAGGTAAAGTATGATTATTAAGATTAACGCCCACTTAAGGACAAAATTGATTTGGCTACAATAAGTGAATCGTGTGAACAAATTAGCCGTGAAAGAAAAATAAAGGCGAATATCAAGGGTCATAACTCTTGATTACTGAACAGTTTTTGTGAGGGGGGTTGTCAGAAAAGTCACCTTGAGTACGTCTTAAATATGTTAAAGCATTCTGTTAGAATAATCGGCTATTGATTAAAGAATACCGAGCCAGCATGTCCGAGTTTAAAGAATTTTCACTTTTAGAGTCAATTATTGACCGCGTTAGTCTTAAAGGCTATAAACAGCCCACACCAATCCAAAAAGAATGTATCCC
>JAESQY010000014.1 GCA_016764915.1 Aliivibrio sp.
CGCATTGGCCGTCCTCGTCAGCTTTATACTGGTAATACTCGTAAAGAGTTCGTACCTATGCATAAACGTGACTAAGTTTGCATAGATCGACACATAAAAGGCCGCATAACAATGCGGCCTTTTATGTTCTGATTCATCATGCAATGTATCTACATTTAAAGAACTAAACAGGATTATCAATATCAATAAATTTAACCGATAGTGCGTGTTCCGCAGCTAACCATTCACCTAATGCTTTAACGCCATACCTTTCTGTTGCATGATGACCCGCGGCAAAGTAGTGGATACCCAATTCACGAGCAGAGTGAACGGTCCGCTCTGAAATCTCTCCTGAGATAAATGCATCAAGCCCCATCTCCGCGGCGCGATCAATATAATCTTGACCACCGCCAGTACACCAACCGATACGAGTGATCATAGAGCTTCCAGCGTGTGTGATATGCATGGGTTTTCGCTTTAGTATTTTGTTCAAACGTGCGGTTAACGCCTCACAAGAGAGTGGTTGAGCAAACTTCCCTTGCATCGCTATTGATGTGCTCGTTGGCTCTAGACCAGACACATCGATAATATCAAGCATCTGGGCTAACTGCGCGTTATTACCCACGGTTGGGTGAATGTCCAAGGGAAGATGGTAAGCATATAAATTGATACCATTTTCAATCAAGGCCTTTATTCTTCGATATTTCATCCCTTTAATCGACTCAGCTTCACCTTTCCAGAAATAGCCGTGATGGACTAAAATTGCGTCCGCTTTTTCAGCAATCGCACAATCGACTAACTTTTGCGAAGCGCTGACACCCGTCACGATTTTTGTTACCTCTTCAACTCCTTCAACCTGCAATCCATTAGGACAGTAGTCTTTAATTACGTTCGGGGTTAAAAATTGATTAAGCACGGTTTCTAATTGATAATTATTCATGGCTAGCTTCTGGTCAGAGTTTAGATGATATACTGGCAGTTCAATCCGCTTTAAACAAGTCGACTTTTCGCATGAAACCAACCTTCTCTCTTTTTGCTGATACTTCGAAGTATGCTGCCGATCTAGATTGGATTATTAACTCCCCCTCTCTCTTCATAGACCCTATTGGTTTAAATGCCAGCCACTTAAAAGGCTTGACCTCTTTGCCCACAATTTCAAGACCATACCACTTATCCAATCGCTTAGGATTCTATTATCAATGGCTATGGAAGCAGGTGATTGAACAATCGGATCAGTATGAACTTATTGCAGAAGAGCTACAGATTAATAGCAAAGGCCGAACCGTTGGCGCTATCGACTTTATCGTCAGAGATCAAACCAACCAGCAACTAGAGCATTGGGAAGTTGCAATCAAATTCTATCTCTACTACCAAGGGAAATGGCTGGGTCCAAACAATAACGATCGTTTAGATTTAAAAATAGGGAAAATGCTAAATCATCAGTTAAAAATGACCACGTTCGAGGATTTTAAGCAGCAATTTAGCGATTTTGATGCAATCAAACCCAAAATGATAGTGCAAGGTCGGTTGTATACAAATCCATTTACTACAGAAGAGCTACCTACCCATTGCAGTAGTTTGGTACTAAACACTCAACGAATTAAGGGGAATTGGTGTTTTGAACATCAATTCCCTCTAATCAAAGAAAGGCTCTATTTGTTAGACAAATCGCAATGGGTGACAGGGTTAAAACAATCTAGTATTTTACCTTTCTCAATGAGTAAATTGAGTAAAACCGTGCATTTGCAATCACAGAGTGGTACCTACTGGTTTATTGTTCCAGATGATTGGATAAACGAAAGCTAAACTCAAAAAAAAGCCAACCCTTAATAGATTGGCTGTTTGCTAAGCATTTAAAAAGTGTTCAGTTATAAACCTGCATTCTCAAATACATCACTGACCATCTTTTGAGCTTCTTCCTCTATTAATCGGAGGTGCTGCTCCCCTTTAAAACTTTCACAGTAAATCTTATAGATCTCTTCTGTACCTGAAGGCCTTGCTGCAAACCAGCCAAATTCAGTACTCACTTTTAACCCACCGATTGCTGCTCCATTTCCTGAAGCGTGAGTTAACTTTTCAGTGATCAAGTCACCCGCTAAAGTATCGGCTGTCACCATCTCTGCAGAAAGTGCTTTAAGAACGCTCTTCTGCTCATTGTTTGCCACCGCTTGAATGCGATTATAGTATGACTCACCGTGTTTTTCGGCTAACTTATTATAATATTGCTGTGGGTTAAGTCCTGTTACCGCGGTAATTTCTGCCGCTAATAGACATAAAATAAGACCATCTTTATCAGTTGACCAAGGTGTGCCATCGGTTCGTAAGAAAGAAGCACCTGCACTTTCCTCACCGCCAAAGCCTAAATACCCATTAAAGAGCCCATCAACAAACCATTTAAAACCAACTGGAACTTCACACAAATCGCGACCAAGATCGTTCACTACTTTATCAATGATGGCACTGGAAACTAAGGTTTTCCCAACGGCTACTGACGCTTTCCAGTTAGGCCTGTGTCTAAACAGATAATCGATACAAACCGCTAAGTAATGATTCGGATTCATCAAACCAGCAGGCGTGACGATGCCATGCCGATCATAATCAGGGTCATTACCAAATGCCAAGTCATATTGATCTTTTAGTGAAAGAAGGCCTGCCATTGCGTATTCAGATGAACAATCCATTCGAATTACGCCATCTTTATCTAATGACATAAACTGAAAAGTGGGATCGACCACATCACTAACCAAGGTCAAGTCCAATTCAAATTGTTCGCTAATCTGTCGCCAATACTCAATACCTGCGCCACCTAGTGGGTCGACACCCAATTTCAAATTGGCTTTCTGTATTGCTTTAATATCGATGACATTCTTCAAATCATCAATGTATGGTTTAACCAGATCCAACTCGATGACCAAATCACTGGCCATTGCGGTTTGAATGTCCACACGTTTAACAGCAATAAGCCCTTTTTCGATGATCGCGTTGGCACGATCTTCAATAACTTGCGTTAACTCGCCTTCAGCTGGCCCGCCATGACTCGGGTTATATTTGATGCCACCATCTTGAGGAGGGTTGTGCGAAGGAGTGATAACGATGCCGTCGGATTGGTCAGAGTGAGTGCGGTTATAACATAGGATAGCGTGCGATATGCCTGGTGTTGGTGTATACCCGCTTTTTTGCTGAATAATTACTTTAATACCATTAGCAACTAACACTTCAAGAACAGAAGTGAATGCAGGCTCTGATAACGCATGCGTATCTTTACCTAGAAACAGAGGACCTGTTAATCCACGCTCTTCTCGTGATTCCGCGACAGCTTGAGCTATTGCCCAGATATGGTGCTGATTAAACGTGATTTTATTCGCACTTCCTCGGTGACCTGATGTGCCAAACTGAACACGCTGAGCACGGTTTTCTGAGTCTGGTTTTAATAAGAAATAATTAGAAACAAGGGAAGGTATATTGCAAAGATCTTGTTGCTGCACTTTCTGGCCAGCACGAGGGTGAATCGCCATTTAACAGTCCTTAGTAAAAAAAACGCCGCAATTAAATTGCGACGCTTACCTTTTCAATCAAATCTGATTTAAAACTCATTTTAGTCATGAGTTGATCAACCATCTGACGCTTTCGCCCAGTATTGGTATTCGTGATCACCCAAAAAGGCGTATTTGGAATAGATTTTGGTTTGGTCGTTTTACCACTCTCTAATAGAGTATTGATGTTATCCGCAAAATAGAGACGAGTCCGTCCTTTCACTTCTGTTGCCTCAGAAAATCCTTGTGGATCTATTCGGTACAACTCAGATAAAACCATCATAAAACGGCCGATTGCTTTGTCTTGAGCGGCAAATTCATCTGAAATAAGTAAAGAGCGAACTTCATGCACTCGATTTAAATTATCAGAATGAACGGGGTCTTTACTTACTGAGATCCCCGAGCGAGGCTCTTCAATCACAACAGCTGCTGCCTCTATAGACACATTACCAATACCAACACCAGCAGTAGGGTTAATACCCTCTTTAGACTCTAACAGTAAACGCCTTAAAATATCGGATGCGCTCTCACCTATATGTTGAGTCTGGCTTGCTATATAACGATATAGCTCTTCATCTAGCTCAATTTTTTTCATCGTATCGCTTTTTTCATCAATTAACCAATCACCAAAAGATTATACATAGATATCTGGTTATACTCTACGGTAAACCTAACACTATAAAGAGAAAAAAGTGCTTTTAAATTACAAACAACAGGGAAATGGTCCGACGATCGTTTTAATTCATGGACTGTTTGGCAGTTTGGATAATTTGGGAGCATTAGCGCGTCACCTAGGAAAAACTTTTCACGTCATTAGCGTCGATCTACGAAATCACGGTCGCTCATTCCATTCAGCTGAAGTTACCTACGACTTAATGGCAGCAGATATTGAAGCCTTAATGGCTGAGTTAGAAGTAACAAGTTACGCTGTAGTTGGACACTCTATGGGCGGAAAAGTTGCGATGACACTTGCTGCCTCTAGCAATTTTAATGTTGAACGTATTGCCATTTTGGACATGGCACCTGTTGATTATCATATTCGCCGGCATGAAAATGTATTTGCAGGTCTTAAAGCCGTGGAGCAAGCACAACCAATTGACCGTTCAGAGGCGATATCTCTGCTAAGAGAGCATATTGCCGAACCCGGTGTTATCCAGTTTTTAAACAAATCCCTTTACCGAGGAAAAACCCATTACCAGCTGCGTTTTAATATTGATGCGCTCTACGAGCAGTATGACAATATCATTGGGTGGCATGAACTGGCGCCCAACAACTGCCCTACTCTGTTTATTAAAGGTCAAAATTCTGAGTACATTATTGCAGACTATCAACAGAAGATTCTCAAGCAGTTCCCTTTAGCTAAAGCGCATATGGTGGCAAATACCGGCCACTGGTTACATGCTGAAAAGCCCGACACGATTAATCGAATTGTTAGTCGGTTTTTACAAAAATAGTCGTTTTAACTTAATGCATTCGGTTATCAATTAACTTTGTTAATCAATTTTGCTATAGTTCATCGATAGAAAAATTGATGGGTGAATAATGTTATATGAAAACTTTGCCTTACTTGAGAGAATAGGGTTAGATTTATTGTTTGCCTCGATATTCTTTTTTATTGGCATGGCAATAAAAGATGTTTTACAACAGGGAAACGTTCCCGTATTTGGCCGCAGAATCGTTTGGTTAGTCCTTTTCTTAGGCTGTGCCGGGTTTGTTGCAAAAGGCATTATTCAAATCAGTTGGGAAAGTTCCGGACTTTCGTGATATCCAATAAAAGTATATAAATAGAAGCTTATTCTATTTTATTTTTGAACAGTACAATGTGTACCAATAAACAATAGGTAATCTACAATATGGCAAGCGTAGGACTTTTCTTCGGTAGTGACACAGGTAATACCGAAGCTATCGCAAAGATGATTCAAAAACAACTCGGTAAGCAGCTGGTTCAAGTTCAAGATATTGCGAAAAGCAGTAAAGAAGAGATCGATAACTTTGATCTGCTTCTACTTGGCATTCCAACTTGGTATTATGGCGAAGCTCAGTGTGACTGGGATGATTTTTTCCCTGAATTAGAAGCGATAGACTTTTCTACTAAGCTTGTTGCTATCTTTGGTTGTGGTGACCAAGAAGATTACGCAGAATATTTTTGTGATGCTATGGGTACCGTACGCGATATTGTGGAATCACGTGGCGCGACCATTGTTGGCCATATGTCTACTGAAAGCTTTGAGTTTGAGGCGTCTAAAGCGCTCGTTGATGATAACCATTTTGTCGGACTTTGTATTGATGAAGACCGTCAACCAGAGTTAACTGAAGAGCGCGTAACAACTTGGGTTAAGCAGATCCATGAAGAGATGTGTTTAGCTGAACTTGAAGACTAATTTTAGTTAGCGATAGAAATTAAAAAAACGCACTCTTATAGTGCGTTTTTTAGTTCTTCACTACGAAATTGTGGTTTCTTACGAATATAGAGTGTTCGTTTTATTCTAGCCACGACCACGCCTTTCGTATCCACAACTTTAGTCTCAAACTGTGGAAAATACTTATCACCAGATTCTGTCGCTGCGTATATCTCTTTAAGGACTTCAGATGAAATAATAAACTCTGCCGACAATATAGAAAAACCAGGTTTAAGAAATTCAATCTCCGCTTTGCTATCCCATACGTAATATTTTTCTCTTAAAATCCCCATCAGCATCAATGAGAAAATAGGATCAGTCATCGAAAAAATGCTACCACCATATTGACTTCTATTTGCGTTTTTATTCCACCAGCGGTGTTTCAGCCTTACTGTTACACATTGAAAATCATCGCTTATTGATACTATCGATATCCCTGCCCCCCAAAACGGTGGCCAGAGGTTTAAAGCGTTTTTTACTATTTTCGGCTTATATACTCTATACACTGCATATCCATATCGAAAACTGGTCAGACAACCATGTTGCACTAACAAGATAACAAAGATCAACCTCTATTATTTTGTGCCCATACTCATTTCATGGTTTATTGTTTACCTATGCTGTCTTATAATCATGAATATATATTCCTCCATTTCTGGTTGGAGCAAAGATAGGGAACACTGATGTCAGACAACAATCAAGCACTTAAGCAAGCGGGCTTAAAAGTAACTCTTCCTCGCTTAAAAATACTTGAGATTTTTCAGCAACCTGACTGTCAACATATCAGCGCAGAAGATCTGTATAAGAAACTACTCGACCTTGGTGAAGAGATTGGCCTTGCGACGGTTTATCGAGTACTAAACCAATTTGATGATGCGGGTATCGTCACTCGTCACCACTTTGAAGGTGGAAAATCTGTATTTGAACTCGCCTCTCAACATCACCATGACCACCTTGTCTGTTTAGATTGTGGCAAAGTGATTGAATTTACCGATGAGCTTATTGAAGAACGTCAAACCAGCATTGCTAAAAGCTACAATGTTAAACTGACCAACCACAGCTTATATCTCTATGGACACTGTATAGATGGTGACTGTGCAGAAGATAAAGCGGCACATAACTTTCGATAAATATTTTTTATCTTATAAAAAAACCAGCTTCTCAGCTGGTTTTTTTATATCTATTGTTTAGCGTCTAACTAGTCACCAATTTTAGCCCAAGTATCACGCAGGCCAACCGTTCGGTTAAAGACAAGTGTATTAGGTGTAGAGTCTTTATTATCAACACAGAAGTAACCTGTTCGTTCAAACTGAAAACCAGCCTCTGCTTGCGCGGACTGTAAACTTGGTTCTACGATGCCGTTTAGTACCTTCAGTGATTCAGGATTTAATACCGCTGAAAAGTCCTCTTCTGCACTCGGATTTGGTACCGTAAACAGACGGTCATAAAGACGAATTTCCGCAGGGATGCCTTTCACAGCGGATACCCAGTGAATAACGCCTTTCACTTTACGTCCGTCTTCTGGATTCTTACCTAACGTTTGTGGATCATAAGTACAGTAGATCGTTGTGACATTGCCCGCTTCATCTTTATCTGCACGAACGGCTTTAATCACATAAGAGCCACGCAAACGCACCTCTTTATCCAGTACTAAACGCTTAAATTTCTTATTGGCTTCTTCACGAAAATCTTCACGTTCAATGTATATTTCACGAGTAAATGGCACTTCGCGCTCACCCATTTCTGGCTTGTTCGGGTGATTCTTGATGTTTAGCGTTTCAACTTTATCCTGCTCAAAGTTCTCGATAATCACCTTGATTGGATCCAAAACTGCCATCGCACGCGGTGCATTTTCATTTAAATCATCACGAATGCAAGACTCAAGAGAACCCATCTCAATAGTATTCTCTTGCTTGGTAACACCAATACGTTTGCAGAATTCGCGAATAGACGCAGAAGTGAACCCTCGACGACGCAGGCCAGAAACGGTTGGCATACGCGGATCATCCCAGCCATTAACCAAGTTTTCAGTCACAAGTTGACTCAGTTTACGCTTTGACATTAACGTATATTCAAGATTTAAACGACTAAACTCATACTGATGTGGCTGGCAATCAATGGTGATGTTCTCAAGTACCCAATCATAAAGACGACGGTTATCTTGGAACTCCAGTGTGCAGATTGAATGAGTAATACCCTCAAGTGCATCTGAGATACAGTGAGTGAAGTCATACATCGGGTAGATGCACCACTTATCGCCAGTCTGATGATGCGTTGCAAAGCGAACTCGGTATAAAACAGGATCACGCAACACCATAAATGAAGAGCTCATATCAATCTTAGCTCGAAGGCAGGCCGTGCCCTCTTTAAACTCACCATTGCGCATTTTTTCAAACAACGCTAGATTCTCTTCAACACTGCGATCGCGGTAAGGGCTGTTTTTACCCACTTCGTTCAGTGTGCCACGGTAAGCACGAATATCATCGGCACTCAGCTCTTCTACATAAGCAAGGCCTTTCGAAATCAACTCAACAGCAAAGCCGTGCAGTTGATCAAAATAGTTAGATGAATAACGAATCTCTCCCGCCCAGTCGAAACCAAGCCACTTAACGTCACTTTTAATCGAATCAACGTACTCGATATCTTCTTTCTCTGGATTCGTATCATCAAAACGAAGGTTGCACGAACCTTTATAATCTTGAGCAATACCGAAATTTAAGCAGATAGATTTTGCATGCCCGATGTGTAAATAGCCGTTAGGTTCCGGCGGGAAACGGGTCTGTACGCTTGAATGTTTGCCGTCAGCAAGATCTTTGTCGATGATCTGGCGAATAAAATTGGACGGACGAGTCTCAGACTCACTCATCAATAACACCTCATGGTTTGATACGTTTTTAATAAAATATTGTGCACTATGATCCACGATTTTGACGATAGACTCAACAAGTAGATGAAAAAAAAACGCTCCTCTTTCTTCTAACAGAAAGAGGAGCGTATATTGGCGCTGTTTTAGTCAGTTATGTCTAAGGCAATTTGACATCGGTTAGGTCGTCGGCAGCAGAGACATTTTTCATCTCTCCGGCTACGATTTCAGCTAAAGGGCCAAGGATAACTTGCAGATTGTTATCACCCAGTTTCACTACACCTTTTGCACCTAAACGTTTCAGTACCGCTTCATCAACGATTGAACGATCTTTCAATGTTAAACGTAGACGAGTAATACAGGCATCTATTGTGGTCAAGTTGTCATGACCACCTAGCGCTTTTAAGTATTGACGTGCTTGTTCGCCACTTTCTACAGGTTCATTACTAACCACAGTTTCATCATCATCTTCACGGCCTGGTGACTTCAAATTGAAGGCACGAATTGCAAAGCTAAAGGTGAAGAAGTAAAGCACACCAAATCCAAGACCAATGATCAGTAGCGTGACTGGCTTAGTTGCTAGACCCCAGTTCAATACAAAGTCAATAAGACCTGCAGAGAAGCCGAAGCCATGTAGCGTACCAAACATGTTAGCAATCACTAACGATAGTCCTGTAAATACAGCATGTATTGCATACAGGCCAGGAGCAAGGAACACAAACATGAACTCTAAAGGTTCTGTGATACCGGTTAGGAATGAACAGAATGCAACTGAGAACAGAGCGCCACCCACTTGACTGCGTTTTTCAGCTGGCGCTGCTAAGTACATTGCAAGAGCAGCACCCGGTAGACCAAACATCATGACTGGATAGAAACCGCTCATGAATACGCCAGCACTTTTATCACCACCGAAGAAGCGGTGTAGATCGCCAGACTTCATAGTATCAGTGATACTTGTTACTACAGCGTTAATTTCAGGAGTAACTGCATTTTTGAATTCAAACAGATGCGTTTGGCCAATAATAAGAGACTTAGCAATTGTTGGGTCAACACAAAGCTGTGTTGCACCATTAAGCAGTGCGACCGCTTCAACGTTAATAATCTGACAAGTACCCATACCGAACCAGAAGTAAGAGTTCAGAACGTGGTGAAGACCAACAGGAATAAGTCCACGGTTAAGAACACCGTAGGCAAATTGACCAATCGCGCCTGATGACGATACTGCGTGAGCAAATACGTCTAAACCATTTTGAATGACTGGCCAAACAATACCAGCAATGGCTCCGGCAGCTAGAGCAAACAGACCGGCCATAATGGGTACTAAACGCTTACCAGAGAAGAATGCCAACCACTCAGGAAGTCGAGTCATATGGAATTTATTGTAAGAGTGACCCGCAATAATACCGGCGATAATACCACCGAAAAATGACATATTAACGGTATCGTTTACTGAGCTTGCTGCGGCAGTTAACACAAAGTAAGCAACCGCGCCGGCTAAACCCGCGGCACCAGCACCATCTTTAGAAAGACCGATGGCGATGCCTAGTCCAAATAGTAATGGAAGTTGGCTGAAAATTGCATTACCAGCGCTTGCCATAAAGTTGATGTCTAATAGGTCAGGTTGACCTAAACGTAACAGCAGTGCAGCAACAGGTAGTGTTGCGATAGGCAGCATTAACGCTTTACCTAACTTTTGCATGTATCCTAAAATATTCACCTTTAAGTTCCCCCTATAAGGATTTTTTAATTTAGCGATCTTTGTATTCTAATAACTTCTTTCGCTTTTCGTATTTAACAGTGTAATTCTATGCCATTAAATTCGCCCCGCAAATTAAATAGCGACTAAATGTGATTCAAATCACCTTGACGGTGCATATTTGAACTATTTTGCTAGCTAGATCATAAAACTTATTTTATCATTCGAAATAATGCTTTTATGCAAACTCGTTTACATATTCATAAATTCTTAAATAGAGGTGTATTGTGCGATTAATCCCACTCTGCCAAGCAAACGAAGTCGGCCTATGGTCAGCACGTCATATTGTCAACTGTATCAATGCTTTCGACCCTACTGAACAACGCCCATTTGTACTTGGTTTACCCACTGGCGGTACACCTTTGAATACCTATAAACAGCTTATTAAACTTCATAAATCTGGTGAAATAAGTTTTAAACACGTGGTTACCTTCAACATGGATGAGTACATTGGTATCCCTCAAGAGCACCCTGAGTCTTACCACACGTTCATGCATCAAAATTTCTTTAATCACATTGATATTATACCAAAAAACATCAACTTACTTGATGGGAACGCTGCAGATAATGAAGTTGAGTGTCAGCGTTATGAAGATAAGATAAAATCATATGGACGCATTAACTTGTTCATGGGCGGCGTTGGCAACGATGGTCACATCGCTTTCAATGAACCCGCTTCTTCGCTGGCCTCTCGCACTCGTATTAAAACCCTAACTGAAGATACTCGTATTGCTAACTCACGCTTCTTTGATGGTGATATGGAGCAAGTACCTAAATACGCACTGACCATTGGTGTAGGAACACTATTAGACTCAGCAGAGATTATGATTTTAGTCACAGGGCACAATAAAGCACTTGCCCTACAAGCTGCTGTAGAAGGCTCTGTAAACCACATGTGGACTATCTCTGCACTTCAACTGCACCCAAAATCTGTGATTGTTTGTGATGAACCATCAACTCAAGAGTTAAAAGTAAAAACAGTTAAATACTTTAAAGAGCTTGAAAAAAATAACATTAAAGACTTATAACGAGGAGTCATCATGTACGCGCTAACCAACAGTACAATTTATACTGGTAGCGACGTGTTGGTCGATCACGCTGTCATTATTGATGGCGTGACTATTCACTCAGTCTGCCCAACAGCTGAGTTACCAGCAGGTATTCACACACACGATCTAGACGGCGCTAACCTCAGTGCTGGTTTCATTGACCTGCAACTTAACGGTTGTGGTGGTGTAATGTTGAATGACAGTGTTTCAATCGATACTCTGCAAACCATGCATTTAGCCAACTTACGCTCTGGCTGTACCAGTTTTCTGCCAACTCTTATCACCTCTTCAGATGAGGAGATGAAAAAGACCTTAACAATCGCTCGTCAGTATCATGATCAATATAAGAACCAATCACTGGGGTTACACCTTGAAGGTCCTTATCTGAATGTCAAAAGAAAAGGCATTCACAGCGTCAATTTTATTCGTCAATCCGATGACGAAATGATTGGACTCATCTGTGATAATAGCGACATCGTTGCTAAAGTTACCTTAGCTCCTGAGCTTAATGACCCCGAACATATCGAACGCCTGTGTCAGGCTGGAATTGTCGTTTCGATTGGTCATACCGCAGCAACCTATCAACAGGCACGTAAAGGGTTTGAATCTGGCATCACGTTTGCGACCCATTTATTTAATGCCATGACCCCAATGGAAGGTCGTGAACCTGGCGTCGTAGGAGCTATTTATGACTCACCCGAAGTCTATGCTGGTGTTATTGCTGATGGCTTTCATGTCGACTATGCAAATATTCGTATTGCGCATAAAATCAAAGGTGAAAAGCTCGTATTAGTGACCGATGCCACAGCTCCAGCAGGCGCTGACATGGAATACTTTATTTTTGTGGGTAAAAAAGTATATTACAAGGATGGGAAGTGTGTTGATGAAAATGGTACACTTGGCGGTTCAGCACTCACTATGATCGAAGCCGTTCAAAACAGTGTTGAGCATGTTGGGATCGCTTTAGATGAAGCTTTGCGTATGGCCACATTATATCCAGCTCGAGCAATCGGAATGGACAGTAAACTGGGTCGCATTAAAAAGAACTGGGTTGCAAACTTGGCCATTTTTGATCGTAACTTCAATGTAAAAGCGACTGTTGTTAATGGACAATACGAGCAAAATTAAACTATGACTGGCGGACAAATTGGCAATGTAGATCTAGTAAAACAACTGAACAGTGCAGCTGTTTATCGACTAATCGACTTACAAGGGCCAATATCCCGAATACAAGTTGCAGATGTGAGTCAACTCGCACCTGCAAGTGTCACTAAAATTACTCGCCAACTTCTTGAGCACGGCCTAATTAAAGAGGTTGCGCAGCAAGCATCAACAGGTGGACGTCGCGCCATATCTCTCACCACTGAGACGGCGCCCTTCCACTCTGTTGCGATTCGTTTAGGCCGAGATTATATCCAAACTAGCTTATATGATTTGAGTGGCATGCAATTAGCCCATTCGTACCAACCTTTTCTATATCAAGATCAGCAACAACTGCTCAACGGCTTAATTGCTCATATTCGAAAATTTCTTGCCGAACATCAAACCAAACTAAAAACTTTAATTGCTTTTGGCATCACCCTTCCTGGTCTCGTAAATCCAGAGACAGGAGTAGTGGAGTATATGCCGAATATCACCGTTGAAAAATTAGCGCTGGCTGATATCATCCGTGATAATTTTCACGCTGAATGTTTTGTTGGTAACGATGTTAGAGGAATGGCGCTCGCTGAACACTATTTCGGAGCGAGCAAAGATTGTCTAGACTCAATTTATGTCAGTGTTCATCGCGGTACTGGTGCTGGTATTATTGTCAATGGTAAGGTCTTTTTAGGCTTTAACCGTAATGTTGGCGAAATTGGTCATATACAAATAGACCCTATTGGTGATAAGTGTCAATGTGGAAATTTTGGTTGTTTAGAGACGGTGGCATCAAATCCTGCCATTATTAACAGAGTCAATAAACTGATTGAGCAAGGATATAAAACATCCCTCTCTTCAATCCACACCATTGATATGACGGCTATTTGCAACGCGGCGAATAAAGGCGATGAACTCGCTACACAAACCTTAACCAGAGTGGGTAATCACTTAGGTAAAGCCATTGCGATGACCGTTAATATGTTTAATCCTCAAAAAGTGGTTATTGCTGGAGATATCATTCAATCTAAAGATATTGTCTTTCATGCGGTACAAAACTGCATTGAGAACCAAACATTATCAGCATTCCATACCAACCTACCTATCGTCGCTTCAAGACTCTATAAAGAACCCACTATGGGCGCATTTTCGATGATAAAACGAGCAATGCTCAACGGTATTCTATTGCAAAAACTGCTGGAACATTAAGCTTTACTCCCAATTTAACATCTACAAAGTCTATTCACATCTCAGGCTGTACTGTAAAGTATGGCTTGATTTCATTAAATTAATAAACGTTGTAGAGAATTTTCTGTATGGAACTGTTTTTCATTATTGCTGCCTTTTTTACTGGTTTCTTAGCATTAAAATGTAAACTTCCCCCTTTAGTTGGATTTTTAGTCGCTGGGTTTGCCCTACATGCTTTAGGGTTCAACTCATCGGAAACACTGGGTACTTTTGCAGATCTAGGAGTAACATTATTACTCTTTACCATTGGATTAAAGCTTGATGTAAAAACGCTGCTCGCCAAAGAAATTTGGGCCAGTGCTACCATTCATAACCTACTCTCTACCACTTTTTTCTTTGTCGCTCTATTATGTTTCAAAATACTAGGCATCACAATGATGGCCGATTTAAACTTAGGACAGTTGTTACTGCTTGGTTTCTCTCTGTCATTTTCCAGTACTGTATTTGCGGTAAAATCACTGCAAGAAAAAGGCGAAATGAATGCCACCTATGGCAATATAGCAATAGGTATTTTGGTCATGCAAGATATCTTTGCCGTTCTATTTCTGACTATATCAACGGGCAAAACGCCTGAAATTACTGCACTCATCCTATTTACTTTGCCTCTACTCAGACCCATGTTCTATAAACTTCTTGATTGGGTTGGACACGGAGAGATGCTGGTTTTATATGGTATATTTATCGCATTAGTCGCTGGTGCTGGCTTATTTGAATTGGTAGGTATGAAGCCAGATCTTGGTGCACTCATCCTTGGCATGTTATTAGCTGGCCACAGCAAAGCCTCTGAACTTTCAAAATCCTTGTTTAATTTAAAAGAGATGTTTCTTGTCTGCTTCTTTTTAAATATTGGTCTCTCTGCAACGCCTACTTTATCAGGCTTTATTATGGCGGTTCTCTTACTTACCCTATTGCCTATTAAAGGCGTTTTATACTATTTAGTCCTTAATAGTTTCAAATTTAGAGTCCGTACTTCTCTGCTCACCTCGTTGACGCTCTTTAACTACAGTGAATTTGGTCTTATTGTCGGTGGTCTTTCCTATAAAATGGGTTGGTTACCGGCTGACTCTCTGGTTGCTATTGCCATAGCCGTTTCGCTCTCATTTATCATATCAGCGCCTTTGAACCGATTCGGCCACGAAATCTATTTAAAATCAATGAACTGGTTAAAAGAGCAGTCTGATGAAAAACTGAATGCTAAAGATCAACGAATCTGTTCTGGAAACTCCAAAGTACTCATTTTGGGTATGGGAAGAATAGGTTCCGGTGCTTATGACGAGTTAAAAAAGCAGTATGGCGACACCATATTAGGCATTGAATTGGTTGAAAGTGCGGCAATACGTCATACAGAAGAGGGAAGAAATGTCATCAGCGGCGATGCTACTGATCCCGATTTTTGGGAAAGAATGATCGACATATCTAAAATTCAATTAATTTTGTTATCAATGCCTAACCATAAAGGTAATGAATTTGCACTTGAGCTGTTAAACAAACATAACTATCAAGGGCAGATTGCCGCTATAGCCTCATACCCTGATCAAATTACAGCACTAAAAGAGCAGGGAGTAGATGCCGCCTTTAATATTTATAACGAGGCAGGTATCGGTTTCGCTCGGCATGTAACAGAGCATCTTAAGCCCAAACTTTAATCTCTTACTTTCAAAATCACCTTGCTCGCTCAAAACACAACCGACGATAGATAATACTCATAAAAATTGTTATTTTTTTAAATATTATCTACTAGCAAGGCGAATTATTAACTTATTTGCTAATTATATGTTGCTTTTTTTATTGATACTGTCAAATTGGAGTCATTAAGATTTAGTTTAGTTTAACAATAGATTCATGAGGGATTTTTATGTGTTCAATATTTGGCATCCTAGATATAAAAAGTGATGCAGCGCCACTTCGTACTTCAGCCTTAGAGATGTCAAAAGTACTGAGACACCGTGGGCCTGACTGGTCTGGAATTTACTCATCAGAACATGCGATTCTAGCACATGAGCGTCTTGCAATCGTAGGCCTTAACAGTGGTGCCCAACCTCTGTATAGCCAAGATAAAAAACACATCTTAGCCGTTAACGGTGAAATCTATAACCATAAAGAGCTTCGTGCTGACCTTGAGTCAGACTATCAATTTCAAACCGATTCTGATTGTGAAATCATTCTTGCTCTCTATCGCGAAAAAGGTGCCGCACTTTTAGAAGACCTAAACGGTATTTTTGCTTTTATTCTTTATGATGAAGAGACCAATGAATTCTTAATCGGTCGTGACCATATTGGGATCATTCCTTTGTATCACGGTCATGATGAACATGGTAACTACTACGTTGCTTCAGAGATGAAAGCCCTAACACCTGTTTGTAAAACCATCAGTGAGTTTCCTCCTGGTCATTTCTACTCAAGTAAACAGACAGAACCAACACAATATTATATTCGTGATTGGATGGAATACAACGCAGTGAAAGGCAACCTAACCAGTAAAGAGGATTTAACTCAAGCACTTGAAGATGCCATTAAACGCCAGCTAATGACCGATGTACCTTACGGTGTTTTACTTTCAGGTGGATTGGATTCATCCATCACTTCGGCAGTCGCTAAACGTTTTGCTGCAATGCGTATCGAAGATGACGAACAATCTGCCGCATGGTGGCCACAACTACACTCTTTTGCTATTGGCCTTGATGGCGCCCCTGATCTTATCGCAGCAAGAGAAGTGGCTGATAAACTTGGTACGGTTCATCATGAAATGGTCTACACCATTCAAGAAGGTTTAGATGCGCTTCGTGATGTGATTTACCACATCGAGACTTATGATGTCACCACTATTCGCGCCTCTACACCTATGTTCTTATTAGGCCGTAAGATTAAAGCAATGGGTATTAAAATGGTGCTTTCAGGTGAAGGTGCCGACGAGATATTTGGCGGTTACTTATACTTCCACAAAGCGCCAAATGCAAAAGAGTTTCATGAAGAGACGGTACGTAAACTGCTTGCTCTGAACATGTTTGATTGTGCTCGTGCAAATAAATCTCTAGCGGCTTGGGGTGTTGAAGGGCGTGTACCTTTCTTAGATAAAGAGTTTATTGACGTTGCAATGCGCCTTAACCCAGCGGATAAAATGTGTGGCAATGGAAAAATGGAAAAACACATCCTGCGTGAATGTTTTGAACATTATCTTCCAGAATCCATCGCATGGCGTCAGAAAGAGCAATTCTCTGATGGTGTAGGTTATAACTGGATAGATACGCTAAAAGAAACAGCGGAAGCGAAAGTAACAGATAAACAGATGGAAAGTGCTAAATTCCGCTTCCCATACAATACCCCAACCACCAAAGAGGGTTATGTATATCGCGAAATCTTTGCAGAGTTATTCCCGCTTGAAGATGCAGCAAAATGTGTCCCTGGCGGCCCTTCTGTTGCCTGTTCATCAGCAAAAGCAATAGAATGGGATGAATCGTTTAGAAACAGCGCAGACCCATCAGGTAGATCAATAAAAGCAGTTCATAACAAAGCGTACTAACTTTTATTTCGAAGAAAAAGATCAAAAAAGGCATCCTTCTGGATGCCTTTTCTCTATTCTCATCTGACTACTTATCAAACTCAATATTCTTATTCTCAACCACCACTTCCACTTTTTGGCTGATCAGTTTAATTAACAAAATCGAGCGCACTTCGCCATCGGCTTCTTTATAGACCGCTTCAACATTGGCGTAAGGGCCACTTTTGATCAATACCTCTTGCCCCTCTGTTGGAAGTAGATCTAATGTTTCTTCCTGCTCTTTCAACTGTTCAATTTGTTTAAGAGAAACAATTAATTGCGCTTCAATAACTCGAGGGAGCGGACCAATACGCACAAAATCGCTAACCCCTCGCGTGGAACGCACCGTCGTAAAGCTTGGCCCAAAGTCCACATCAAAATGAATAAATACATAACATGGAAAAAGAGGCTCTTTAACACAGCTCTTCTTTCCCCTTATTAACTTATTCACTTCGATCTCAGGAAAGTAGCACTCTACGCCTTGATTCTCTAGATGCAATACAGCGCGACGCTGATCCCCTCGCTTGCAATAGAGCAAATACCAGAATTTCATAATTAATCTGACTCCGATGACACGGGTTAATTCTCCCTGTAATCCTAACAGCTTCAAACTGAGATAAAAACAACTCAAACACAACTCATTCAAACATCTAACAGTAGTAAGTTACCAAATGTTAAAATGTAAAAACCATTAACAGACGATTATTTTGGAGTAAAAAACCAACAATACAATAATTAGCCAGTTTAATACACTAGTTATAACGTCATATTCAGCACTAAAATAATGCAAGCCATCTAAATTAGGTACAAATCGTTTTGTTGGATATTCGTACATCACTCAGTTAATCAGCAGCTTACCATGTAGCAGAAAAGTAACGAGAATAAATGCATTTGCAGGTTTATAACCCAGATAGTATAACTTTACCCACATTTATATCGAATAATAAGCCTAAGAGAGAGTGTTATATGCCAAATAAACCATCAACCTTACTTGGTCACCCAAAAGGACTATTTCTTCTATTTGGTACTGAATTGTGGGAGCGGTTCTCCTATTACGCAATGAGAGCAATACTGGTTCTTTACCTAACAGATCAAACAATCAATGGCGGTATGGGTTGGACCACGGCTGAAGCTTTGAATTTATACGGAATTTATACAGGTCTGGTGTATATCACCCCTCTCATTGGTGGCTGGCTTGCAGATAACTTCATAGGCCAACGAAAATCTCTAATTATCGGTGGTGCTCTGATGGCCATTGGGCAGTTTATTCTTGCCATGCCAAATCACATTCTTCCTTTAGAATCGATATCTGTCTTCTATCTTGGTTTAGCCTTTATTATTGTCGGAAATGGGCTGTTTAAACCCAATGTATCCAGTATGGTTGGTGACCTCTACGAAAAGGGAGATAATCGTCGTGACGGCGCGTTTACTATCTTTTACATGGGTATTAACATCGGCGCATTACTTGCTGGTGTTATAACTGGGATTGTCACTGGTGATATGGGCTGGAAAGCAGGGTTTGCAACCGCAGGCATTGGTATGGTGCTGAGTCTTGTCATTCAGCTAACCTTGGCACAGCGCTACTTAGGTGATATAGGTAAGGTACCTGCTGCTCACCGAGCTCTAAATAAAAACAATTCAAAAAATAAGCAAACGTTGACAAAAATTGAAGTTGATCGCCTTAAAGTTATCATGATCATGGGTTTATTTGTTGTGGTCTTCTGGGCAGGCTTTGAACAAGCTGGCGGGTTGATGAACATATTCTCTCAGCAATATACAGACCGCATGGTTGGCAACTTTGAAGTCCCTGCTGCTTGGTTTCAATCGCTAAATCCATTTTTCATTATTGCTCTCGCCCCTATTATGGCGGCTATTTGGATAAAAATGGGCCCGAAAGAGCCGGGATCGCCAGTCAAATTTGCTATAGCGCTATTTTTCTTAGCCATCGGTTTTTTATGCATGGTGGGCGCGGTACATCAACAGGGTGGCGACTTAAATGTTAAAACATCAATGATGTGGTTAGTTGGAGCCTATTTTTTCCATACACTTGGTGAACTGTGCTTATCACCAATTGGTTTATCAATGGTCACAAAGCTTGCACCACTTCGCTTAGCCTCTTTGATGATGGGTGTTTGGTTTGGTTTTAATGCCATTTCTAACTATGTTGCAGGCCTTATCGGCTCACATGTGGGCAGTTTAGGTGCGATGCAAATATTTGCAGGTATCGCTATCACGGCTACGATTGCAGGCGGGATACTACTCATTTGCTCTGGTACGTTGATTAAGTGGATGCACGGTGCTGAAAGCAGTAACAGTATCGACAATGAACAAGAGGAGCAGCTAACTCCGACTAAGGCGTAATCTACTTAAACCAATATCAAGTTACCAATTTAAAATGGCCAACGTATGTTGGCCATTTTTTAACTTATTTAACGGGTTATAAAAGGCTGAACTAAACCTGCCATCATAACGATATGCTCACTGTTATCATTGAGACAGGGTATATAGTGATACGCTTCACCGCCCGCTTGTTGGAAAATATCTCGACACTCTACCGTTAGTTCTTCCAATGTCTCCAAACAATCCACTGAAAATGCAGGGCTGATGATATCTAGCCGTTTTACTCCTCGGTTTGGTAAAGTCACTAGTTCATCACTGGTGTAAGGCTTTAACCACTCATCTTTACCAAACCGAGATTGATAACTCAACCCAATCTCATCCGGGTTTAACGCTAACTCTTGCGCTAACAACTCTGTGGTTTTTTCACAATGCGCAGCGTAAATATCACCTTGCTCCACTAATCTTTTGGGGATACCGTGATACGAACACAATAGATAACCAGTTCGGCCATGTTGCTGCCAGTGATCTCTTACCGATTGCGCTAACGCTTTAATATAAAGGGGGGACTGATGATAATCACGAATAAAGCTCAGTGATGGCAATAGCAGCTTCTGTTTCAATTCAATGGCTATTTTATCAAACACAGCTGCGGTCGTGGTACTAGAGTATTGTGGATACAGGGGAAGAACCACAATATGTTGACAGCCACGTTCCTGTAAGCGCTCAATACCACTGATCAATGATGGTGAGCCATAAGTCATACCTAACTCGACGGGAACGTTCGTCAACTGCTCTAATTTTTCCTGTTGACGCTGTGAATAGACCAACAGAGGCGAACCTTCATCCATCCAGATACTTTGGTAGAGCTTGGCGACCTTTGGAGAACGTAGAGGCAGTATCACGCCATTTAACAGTGGATACCAAAGTGCCCTTGGGATGTTCACGACTCGCTTATCGCATAAAAACTCTTTCAAAAAGGTTTTTACGCCGCTTACCGTCGCACTATCTGGTGTCCCTAAGTTCACCAATAACACACCAACCTGTTTACTGTTCACACTCATTACTATCTTCCAACACTCATCTTTAAAGAAAAAAGGCGACCAATAGGTCGCCTCTAACTATATAGAAATAGGATATAAAGTCACTTATGAGAGTGCTTTTTCTAGATCTGCACTGACTTCAGACACGGCTTTTGTACCATCAAATTTTAAGTACGTTGTATTACCCGCAGCAGCATCTTTGCCATAATATGTAATTAATGGAGCAGTTTGCTCATGATAAACACCTAAACGAGCTAATACCGTTTCAGCTTTATCGTCATCACGTACAACCAAATCTTCACCCGTCACATCATCCTTGCCTTCAATTTGAGGTGGATTAAAGGTAACGTGGTAAGTACGACCAGATGCCAAGTGAGCACGGCGTCCTGACATACGCTCAACAATCACTTCATCGGAAACGTCAAACTCAATGACGTAATCTACTGCAACACTGATCTCTTTAAGACCATCTGCTTGAGGTAGAGTGCGTGGAAAACCATCTAACAGAAAACCCTTCTCACAATCAGCTTGAGCAATACGCTCTTTTACCAGACCAAGAATGATATCGTCAGAAACCAATTGTCCAGCATCAATAACCGATTTGGCTTGTTTACCCATCTCAGTGCCCGCTTTGATTGCAGCGCGGAGCATGTCGCCAGTAGAAATTTGTGGGATACCAAATTTGTCCATGATGAACTGAGCTTGTGTACCTTCACCAGCGCCTGGAGCACCTAGAAGAATGATTCGCATTCTTTTCCCCTTTAAATATGAATTGATTTTATACCGAACGTCACACATTCAAATGCAATGATTATTGGCATATAAATTTCGGTATAAGAGTCGACGTGAAATAATTCACAGAACCATACACGGAACGGTGAACGCTATCAAGCTCGGCATTTCAATAGAAACAGCCGAGCTTGATAGTATTGTTTACCAAAAAAGCAGTCGAGTCGATTATACCTTAGTCAACCACTCTCTATGCTTGATTATTTTGTAAGCAGCTGGTTAATTGCACCCAAAAATTGTGATGGATCATCTAGTGAACCTTTTTCAGCCAGCATCGCTTGACCTAATAACATCTCAGCCCAACGACCAAAAGCTTCTTCATCGGTTTCATCAGCCATCGCCTTAACTAAAGCGTGCTCTGGGTTGATTTCAAAGATGTACTTCACTTCAGGTGCAGCTTGACCTGCAGCTTCTAGCAGCTTAGCCATTTGCGTACCCATCTCATTTTCATCAGTCACAACCACAGCGGGTGTAGTTGCTAACTTAAATGTGGTACGAACCTCTTTTACTCGGCTTCCTAGATATGCTTTGGTTCTTTCAACCACAGAAGCAAACTCTTCTGCTGTCTCTTTTTGTTTCTCTTTGTCTTCTTCGTTTTCAAACTTACTTAAATCAAGATCTGCTTTGGTGATTGATTGGAACTGCTTACCATCGAATTCAGTTAAGTAGTTCATTAACCACTCATCAATGCGATCGTACATTAATACGACCTCAATACCGTTTGCTTTAAATTGCTCAAGGTGTGGGCTGTTTTTTGCTGCTGCATAACTGTCCGCAGTTAAGAAGAAAATCTTATCTTGATCTTCTTTCATGCGCTCAACATAACCCGCTAAACCAACACTCTGTTCAGACGAATCAGTATTGGTTGAAGCAAAGCGCAGTAGACTTGCTACTTTATCTTTGTTTGAAAAGTCTTCCGCTGGCCCCTCTTTTAGCACTTGGCCAAACTCATTCCAGAACGATAGATATTTTTCATCATCGTTTTTAGCAAGACGTTCTAGCAGAGTAAGTACACGTTTGGTGCAGGCATTACGCAGTGATTGAGTCACTTTATTATCTTGTAAAATTTCACGCGAAACATTTAATGGCAAATCATTTGAGTCAATCAAACCGCGTGCAAAACGAAGATAACTAGGCATAAATTGCTCAGCATCATCCATAATAAATACACGTTGAACAAACAATTTCAGACCACTTTTATGGTCGCGGTTCATCATATCCCACGGTGCTTTAGCGGGAATATAAAGCAAACTTGTGTAGTCGTTTTTACCTTCTACCCGGTTATGGCTCCAGACAAGAGGGTCAGAGTAATCATTCGAAACATGCTTATAAAACTCTTTATACTCTTCTTCTGTGATATCAGATTTATTGCGTGTCCAAAGCGCTTGGGCTTTATTGATCTGCTCCCATTTCCCTTCTTTATCCTTGCCCTCTTCGTCTTTTTCTATGCTCCAGATAGAGACAGGGATTCCGATATGATCAGAGTATTTACTGATCACCTCTTTGAGACGCCACTCATTTAAAAACTCTTTGCCTTCATCGCGCATGTGCAGAGTGATTTCAGTACCGCGTGACTCTTTAGTAATATCTTCAATTTCATAGTCGCCTTCACCCGCAGAGTGCCACTGTACACCTTGATCAGCGGTTAGACCTGCCGCACGTGTTCTCACCGTTACTGCATCTGCTACGATAAATGAAGAGTAGAAACCAACACCAAACTGACCGATGAGCTGTGAATCCTTAGTCTCATCGTTTGATAATTTTGAGAAGAACTCAGCAGTACCTGATTTTGCAATAGTACCAAGGTGCTCAATAACATCGTCACGACTCATACCGATACCGTTATCGATAAGTGTCAGAGTATTGTTCTCTTCGTTAAAGCTGACTTTTACTCCTAAATCGGCGTCACCTTCGTATAGGTCACCATTCGATAACGCTTGAAAACGCAGCTTATCAGAAGCATCTGAAGCATTAGAAATAAGTTCACGTAAGAAGATCTCTTTGTTTGAGTACAAAGAGTGAATCATGAGATGCAGAAGTTGTTTCACTTCTGATTGAAAACCACGTGTCTCTTTATTATTCGTTTGTTGCTCGCTCATTTTAACTCCGACATTAATCATTTTACTGTTACTTAACTAGATTAGGCCGAAACATTTTTTTTCAAGAGCAAACAGTTAATTCGATGTTTTTTTTATTTTTTTTGATATAATGTGATCCGGATTTAGTGATTTTTATAGTTTTTGAACATCGAACGTAACTCTATTTCTTCGCTTCAGTATCCAATTTGACCATATTATTATTGAGTACGAAAATAATGAACAAAGCAATTCCTAAAATAATGCTTGGCCAACGGTTTATTTTCAACCCGACTGACAATAGCCTTATTGATGAATTAAATGAGAGCAAATACGCTAGATTAGGCACCAATGAGAGCCGTGTTCTTAGTTTAATGATTAAGGAAGCGGGCAATACGATTAGCCGTAACCAGCTGCAAGAATATGTATGGCGTGATCAAGGATTTGAAGTTGACGACTCCAGCCTGACTCAAGCGATTTCGACCCTAAGAAAAATGCTGAACGATTCAACTAAATCACCTGTATTTATCAAAACGGTACCTAAAAGAGGCTACCAATTTATTGCAACAGTCAAAATGCTAACATCAGGAGATGAGTTGGCAAGCTCAAACTCCACTGAGCAAGAGACTATTCAAGGTAGTGCGCCTGTTGAAGACAACATTGACGCTACAATGCAAACACAGCCTCAAAAAGCGGCGCAGATTGAAGCATCTACTGACACTGTGCCGTTATCTACGCTGCAGACTAAAGCACCGTCGTCTCTAAACAGATGGTTGATGTTAATTGCAGCTGTACTATTACCATTGCTAGCGTACAGTTCTTTTAGCCCTAAATCGTCCGCATTTATTCAAATTGCCACTTATGATGAGACCCCCATTTTGGTGCCGTTAAATCACCCAGACATATCAAATTGGAAACCACTGATTGAGCGCTGCGTGATTCGTTATAACCAATCGCACACTGCAACAATGAAACCAATGGAAGTGATTGCTACAAGTGGACAGGAAGAGCAGTTGATTCTCAACTATATTCACTCTCTAGAACACTCAAGTGAAAGTGTCACTGTACGACTATTAATTGATCAAGTTGAAGTGGATAACGTATGCAGCTAAACAAACACAGCAGTTTGAATCTTAAAAAAAATCTGCCTCTCATTATATTGATAGCTTCCGCAATAATCAGCGCTTGGCTGTATTGGAGCAGTGACTTTAAAACGATTCAGTTATTAACCTCCCAAAAGTGGGAGTCCAATATGATAACAAGAATCAAAGCAGGTTTAAATATTGTCAACGATCTAAAACGTGCAAATATCAATAGCAACGTGGTTTACCACCCAAATGGTAAATACTCTAAAGATAGCATCGTTAAGTTGTACACTGGTGAAGAGTTAACTTTCGCTTCTGAGATTCACATCAGTGAATCGGGCAAGTGGAGCTTTAGTGGGCAATACCTGATTATTAACCCACTTGAATTCAACAATGTAGCAACAACTGAAGCTCACAAGTTCAGTAAAAAACAGATAAAAGAGATGATGTCGATATTTAAAATGGAAGCAGAGCGCACCCAGCGCGTGGACATCATTAATAAGAAAACGCTGCTTCTGACCAGTTTAAACAACGGCTCGGCGATACTGTTTACTCACTAATAAATGACTCAACGGCGATGTTATATCGTCACTGAAGCTATCTCTCTATCTTCAAAGTCCAACACAGACAATACGCCATCTTGATACAAACCATAACTCGCCAGATATCTATTGCGGGGAAACGTGGCGGAGCCTGGATTGAAAATGAATTTATCTTCAAATTTTTCAGCAGCCGGAATGTGAGTATGGCCATAAACAATGACATCATTAGGATTTAAAGGTGGTGTCTTATCTTTATGGTAAATATGCCCATGAGTTAAAAACAGTCGTTGACCGCTTTCAAGAAGCACATAAGTAAAATCAGACAGAATTGGAAACGTTAATAACGCTTGATCCACCTCACTGTCACAATTACCCCTTACCGCAATAATTTTATTGGCATATTGATTCAATAATTCAGCAACGGCTTTTGGATCATACCCTTCAGGGATGGGGTTACGAGGGCCGTGATACAGCGTGTCACCAAGTACAATTAGATGTTCGGCTTCTGACGTTACAAATTTATCTAAAGCACGTTGAGTAGCAGGTAAACTGCCGTGCAGATCCGATACAAAGAATATTTTCAAGCTTGGTTCCTACAATGAAGAGTTAAAAGTCGATTATACGCCTATTTTTATCGATGATTCACTGAGAAGAATCAAATCAATGTCCATTTTTTTGTACTCTTTTTGCATAACAACTTTATTTTTATCACTCTTTATTTATACTTATAGCATCACCAATTATTGGAGGCGTCATGAAAATACTATTAACTGGTGCTAGTGGTTTTATTGGTTCACACCTTTTAGAGTACCTAAAACACTACAACTTAGTGGTGCTTACTCGATCTACCCCAAAAGCTGAAATACGCCTATCTCACATCACTTTTGGCCATGTGTCGTTTATTGAGTCACTCAATGAATTGGACAATTTTAATGACATTGATGCCATTATAAATTTGGCGGGTGAGTCCATTTTTAATAAACGCTGGTCAAAAGAGCAGAAAGAGAATATATGCCAAAGCCGATGGGAGCTCACGACACAATTAGTCGATAAATGCAAAGCCAGCTCAAATCCTCCGCACATTTTTATCAGTGGTTCAGCGGTGGGGTATTACGGAGATCAACAATCGCATTCTCTCGATGAAATGCACTCTTCCCCAATAACAGGCTTCACCCATTTGGTTTGCGATACGTGGGAGAAAATTGCCAATCAAGCACAATCTGAACATACACGAGTCTGCACAATAAGAACTGGTATTGTATTAGGTAAAAAAGGCGGGGCTCTTGCTAAAATGTTACTTCCTTATCAATGCGGCCTTGGAGGGCCAATTGGCGATGGCAAACAGTATATGCCCTGGATTCACATTGAAGACATGACCCAAGCCATTCTGTTTTTGTTAAACAACAATAACGCGCAAGGTGTCTATAATCTCACCTCACCACACCCTGTTTCTAACATTAAATTCAGTCGAAGCCTTGCTAAAGTTTTGCGACGCCCACACTTTTTATCTACCCCCGCGTCGATGATAAAACTCGTACTTGGAGAGTCTTCAGTGTTACTGCTCGACAGCATTAAAGCCAAACCAAAACACTTGGTAGATTCTGGTTTTCATTTTCATTTTCCTCGAATTGAAACGGCGCTAAAAGATCTTTTAAAGTGATTAATTATCCTCTGTCATCTCTGTGTCATCTTTATTCAGTAATATGGCAAACGTTATACAAACACCGTGAGCAACAGAGGAACAATATGACATTTAATCAAGTGAACTGGCTTTGTGTCGGTTTAGCACTCACTGCTCTACTCTTTTTTTAATCGCTACTATTTATTTCACCCCCTTGAAAATCAAGTAATATGCCCTCAAGTTATTGCTAAAGAACTTCATTAAGGTGAACCAGACAATGCAGCCCAATTACATCATAGAACTCAACCAACAAAACTTCCAAAGCGTACTGGAGGGCTCAGCCCAAGCGCCTCTGCTTATCCATTTTTGGGCCCCCTCTCAACCAGAAAGTGCCGACATCATTCCAAACTTGCAACAACTGGCTCACCAATATTCTGGTCAATTTACTCTCGCACTACTCAATTGCGAACAAGAGCAGATGATTGCCAGCCAATTTGGTGTCCAAGCTTTACCCACCATCGCTCTGTTTATTAATGGCAAGCCCGTAGACGGTATGGGTGGACTGCAAACCGTTGACGCCATAACCGCGATGCTAAGTAAACACCTCCCAAGCCAAGAAGAGTTGCAACTCAAAACGGCGATGGAGTTGGTCGATGCTGGAGAATTTGAGCAAGCATTACCAACGCTTAAAAGCCTACTTTCTCACTTTGAAGGCAACAGTATCATTAAGCTGGCCATCGCAGAGTGTTTAGTTGAATTGCACCAATTTGATGAAGTAGAGATATTGATCTCCTCAATCCCAATGCAAGATCAAGATGCGAAATATAAGGGATTAGTGGCAAAAATTGAACTGCACAAACAAGCGGGAGATACGCCTGAAATTCGCCAACTTGAAGAGCAATATAATCAAGACCCATCTCATTTATCTTACGCTCTTGAGCTTGCTATTGCATACAACAGTGCCTCACGACAAGAAGAAGCGCTGGAACTTTTGATCATGATTTTGCGAAAAGACCTAAATTTTAATGAGGGTAATGCGAAAAAAACCATAATGGATATTTTAGCTGCCCTGGGTCAAGGTAACACAACTGCAACAACCTACCGTCGCCAACTCTATTCACTACTCTATTAATTTCAATACGGTGTAGGAGCAACCTTGCCCTACATCACTATTAATGGAATCAACAATTAAATTGATGATTTAAACTCTGCATCCAACTCTAATATTTACATATTATTACCACTTCGCTATCTTCTTTACAGAGTTTATAGGTTAGTCTATCAGCTACTTAACTAAACTCTGAAGGAACGATGTTATGCCTTACGATACGCTAATTGCTCTTGGAATTTTTATACTCGTCGCCATGGCCTTTATTGCTGCTGGTGTGAAAATGGTTCCACAAGGAAACAACTGGACCGTAGAACGATTTGGTCGTTATACCAAAACACTGCACCCTGGCTTAAATTTAATCGTTCCTTTTATCGACAATGTAGGCCATAAAATAAACATGATGGAACGCGTCATGGACATTCCAGCACAAGAGGTCATTTCAAAAGACAATGCCAATGTCACTATTGATGCGGTCTGTTTTGTGCAAGTGATCAACGCTTCACATGCCGCCTATGAGGTCAACGATCTAGAACATGCTATTAAAAATCTCACCTTAACCAATATTCGTACCGTTTTAGGCTCTATGGAGCTAGACGAAATGCTAAGCCAAAGAGACCGAATTAATGGTCGCCTACTCAGTATCGTGGATGAAGCCACCAACCCATGGGGCGTTAAAGTTACCCGTATTGAAATTAAAGATGTACAACCACCAGCCGATTTAACCGCAGCTATGAACGCACAGATGAAAGCTGAACGTAATAAGCGTGCTGATGTACTTACTGCGGAAGGTATCCGTCAGGCCGAAATCCTTAAAGCAGAGGGTCATAAACAGGCTGAAATCCTCAAAGCAGAAGGTGATAAACAAGCGGCAATTCTAAAGGCGGAAGCTCGTGAGCGAACAGCAGAAGCAGAAGCAAACGCAACCACAATGGTATCTGAAGCGATTGCCAGCGGTGATATACAAGCAATAAACTACTTTATTGCTCAAGAGTATACACAAGCACTAAAATCAATTGGTGAAGCCGAAAATAGCAAAATCATTATGCTACCGCTTGAAGCAACTGGATTAATGGGTTCAATAGCTGGCATTGCTGAGATGTTTAAACATAACAAAGATAAATAACCACACAATACCGGAGTCGATATGATTGAATTGCTAGAACAGATGAATATGTGGCACTGGCTCGCTTTTGGGTTAGGGCTGTTACTTTTAGAGCTTCTGGGCACTGCTGGTTATCTACTCTGGGTCGGTTTATCGGCAATGATAGTTGGCGTATGTCTATCACTGTTACCCATCAGCTGGCAGCTGCAATGGATCGCTTTTGCCAGTTTCTCCTTAGTTGCGACATGGCTTTGGTGGCGTTATCAGTTCAATAAAGATCAACAAGATGATGAAAGCTCACTGCTTAATAAGCGAGATCTGCAAATGATAGGTAAAACCGCACGCTTAGAGGATGCAGTGCAACAGGGAAAGTGCAGAATCAAAATTGGTGATACAACATGGACGGCAGAAACAGAGCGAGATCTCGAGGCGAATACCTTAGTGAAAGTCGTTAAAGTCACCGGGATTGTTCTAACCATTGAACCTGTTTAACCTGCTAATCATTAAGAATAAGCCAGATAGTGTATCTGGCTTATTTTTTACTTTCCATACTGCACAATCCATCAATAATCGGACACTCTGCCCCATCGTCACCAGGACAGCTGGCAGCTAACGTCAATAAAGTCTGTTTCATCAGCTCTAGCTCGTTCACCTTTTCTTCAATTTCTTCAATTTTCTTCAATGTTTTCGCTTTCACATCTGCACTGCGTCGATTCGGATCATTCGCCCATTTCAGCATCTCCAAACACTCGTCTAAACTGAAACCTACCATGCGAGAACGTCGAATTAAAATCAACTCATCGACTTGTTTCGGGTGATATAAACGATAGCCATTATCACTTCGTCTCGGTTCAGTTATCACACCTTTGCTTTCATAAAAACGAATGGTTTTCGTTGTAAGTCCCGTCAATTTTGCCACTTCGCTTATATTCATAACTCTATTTTTCTCACTATTTTTGTTGTTTCATTGTATCTTCTACCTTCCAGCAACAGTAAGGTCAAGATGAAAAATCATTGTTTACTTGTTATTCACACCAAAGCCATTAGAATCGTCCCCCATTCAGCGTAAAATAAAGAAGAACACCATGAACCGTAAAAAAAAGATGAACTCAATTTTGAACAAGAGGCTAAAAAAAGCCAATGCTAAGCTGCACACCAGTAACAAACCTAAGTATATCTCTAAAGCTGAACGTGAAAAAATGGAATTAGAACAGCAAGATCAAACGTCGACAGAGACCTCGACTCATAATGAACAATAAAGAACTTTCTAAGGAGCATTATCTTACGTTCCTAGCATTTAAATATAATTATTGACCTTACTCTTACTAGAAGGTTTACACTGGCTTTAAGTTGATAATCTTATGGCGAGTAATAATGAATGATTTAATATCCATCCCATTACAGAAAGTTCGTTGTATGGGCTGTGCTAAAAAAATAACCGCAGCTCTTCGTCTCGTTGATGGGGTAGAAACCATCCATGTTGATACTCAAACCGCGAAAATATCTGGTGAGTTCCAATTAGCGGATATTTTCAATGCCATTGAACAATTAGATTATCAAGCGGGACAAAACCATCAACTCACGCTTTCAGGACTCAATTGCGGTCGTTGTGTTGCAAAAGTAGAGTCCGCATTAGAGAAAAATAGCGCCACTGCCCATTACTCGGTAACCAAAGAGTCATTAACGGTAACAGGATTACTTAACAAATCTGAACTGATCACGCTTATCAACGAACTCGGATTCCAAGCGACCCCATCTCTATCGCAACAAAAAGCAGTGCATACTATAGACGATGTATTGCCCGGCTCTGAACCAGAGTCGCTTAACATTGTCCCCGCAACCACACTGACATCAAATCAATTCATGCTGACAGGAATGACCTGTGCCAGCTGTGTTGCATCGGTTGAAAAAACCATTTTATCTGTACAAGGTGTAGCCTCTGCTACTGTAAATCTAGCGGAAAAAACGGCTAGCGTGAGTGGCACAGCTTCTGCAGATTCTATCATTACAGCGATCATCAGTGCCGGATACGGGGCGAAAATCAGCGAAAGTGAGATAGAACGACGTATCACTCAGAAAAAACAGCAACAACAACAGTTAAAAACTCACCGCGCAAATACCATCATCTCTCTGTCTATTGGCATCCCTTTAATGTTATGGGGATTATTGGGCGGAAACATGATGATCTCAACCGCCAAAGACCAGCTAATTTGGGGGGCTGTTGGTGTGCTCTGTTTAGGGCTTTTACTCACCGCTGGCAGACACTTTTTTGTTAACGCTTGGAAAGCATTCACTCATCACCGAGCGACCATGGACACACTTGTATCTTTAGGTACAGGTTCTGCCTGGCTCTACTCTATGACGGTGGTTATTGCTCCGTCACTGTTCCCAGTCGAAGCGAGACACATTTACTTTGAAGCAACGGCCATGATTTTAGGTTTAATCACCCTAGGTCACGCAATTGAAACCAACGCAAGAGGGAGGACCTCCCAAGCATTGGAAAAACTACTTAACCTACAACCACAAACGGCCACCATCATTGAAGATGGCATAGAACGAGAAGTGCCTCTAAGCCAAGTAGAAACCGGCATGTTGCTACGTTTAAAACCTGGTAACAAAATACCCGTTGATGGGCGTGTTGTGGATGGCAGCAGTTATATTGATGAATCAATGCTCACTGGTGAACCGATCCCGACATTAAAAATTGCAGATTCAACAGTAAAAGCCGGTACTATAAACCAACAAGGATCACTTACTTTTGTCGCTGAACAGATTGGCGAAGCAACCACCCTATCTCGAATTATTGCCATGGTTCGTCAAGCTCAAAACAGCAAACCGGCCTTGGCAAAACTCGCCGACCAAATCTCTGCGATTTTTGTACCATCCGTTATGATCATTGCCACTCTTGCGGCTATGGCTTGGTACAATTTTGGTCCGCAACCATCAAGTATTTATATGCTGGTTGTTGCGACGACCGTATTAATTATTGCCTGCCCTTGCGCACTCGGTTTAGCAACACCAATGTCAGTAACCGTCGGTGTTGGTCGAGCGGCTGAGTTTGGTGTACTAATTAAAGATGCGGATGTACTGCAGCAAGCAAGCACAATTGATACCGTAGTCGTTGATAAAACAGGAACCCTCACTCAAGGGAAACCAGTAGTGGTTGATATGTTCTGCTACCGACAGCAGCAAAAATCAGAATTGCTATCACTGAGCAGTGCTGTTGAATCCTATTCAGAGCACCCTTTAGCCCAAGCAATCGTTAATTATGCTAAACAACATAACGCGATGGTAATACCTTGCTCAGATTTCTTAGCGGTACTGGGTTTGGGCGCACAAGCCACGGTAAATCAGCAAAAAATCATCATTGGTAATCAAAAATTCATACAACAACACGGCATAGACACCTCAATCGCTGACAACGATCTCAAGCAAGCATCAAATCAAGCCAAAACACCCATTTTATTAGCTGTTGATGGCGAAGTGGCTGCACTACTTCTGGTTACAGATCCTCTGCGAGAAGATTCTAAACAGGCTATTTCGGAGCTCACACGGCAGGGAATAGAGGTCGTAATGTTAACCGGAGATACTCAAGCAACCGCGGAGGTCATAGCTGAACAAGTCGGCATTCAAAAAGTGATTGCCAGTGTATTACCCGATGAAAAATCAGAACAGATAATCAAACTGCAAGCTCAAGGAAAACGTGTGGCGATGATCGGTGACGGCATCAATGATGCTCCTGCCCTAGCGCAAGCTGATGTTGGTATTGCCATGGGCAGTGGCAGCGATATTGCTATCGAAAGTGCACAAATCACCTTAATGAGACATTCGTTAGTTGCAGCAGTTCAAGCCATTGAGTTATCTAAAGCGACACTACGAAACATGAAACAAAACCTGTTTGGTGCTTTTATTTATAACGTACTGGGCATCCCTATTGCTGCGGGTATTTTATACCCGTTCACTGGCAGCTTATTAAGTCCCGTGGTAGCTGGCGCCGCCATGGCTCTATCATCCATCACAGTTGTCTCTAATGCCAACCGTCTGCGTCTTTTTAATCCATCTTTAGCTAAAAAGAGTGAGGCATCCAATGTTTAATATATTTGCCCTACTGCTAATCGTTGCCATTATCTATTGGTTTTGGTTAGCGCCTAAAAAGAAAAAGTAATCATCATTACAATCTATATGTTCAACTACAAATTGAGAGAGCAAAACCATGAAGATAAATAAAATCATTATGACAACCATCGCTATGTTTTCTGCATCTGCTTTTGCAACTGATGTCGTCACTCATAAATCACCATATTGTGGTTGCTGTACTGAGTGGGTTAAGCATATGGAAGATGAAGGGTTCAGTGTTAAGGTGATCGATCATGAAAATATGAATCCCATCAAGCAGAAGTTGGGTATCGCGCCTCAGTTAGCTTCATGCCATACCGCAGTTATTGATGGTTATGTTTTTGAAGGTCACGTGCCTGCACAGGATATCAAAACCTTCTTAGCAGAAAAACCAAAGCTGGCAGGCTTAGCCGTTCCTGGAATGCCAATGGGGTCTCCAGGCATGGAGTATGGCAACAAAAAAGACGCTTTTGATGTTGTTGGTTTCACAAAAACCGGAATGACTGTCACTTACAACAGCTACAATAAATAGTTCTGTCATCAATTACTCAGCAGCTCTTGATTACCGTTCATTCTAAGCACAAAATAGAGCAATGTGTGTAGAATGGAATCTCCTATGAAGCTCTCTCTACTGCCTTTTTTTCTTATTTTTACCTCTCTACTTAGCATTGCTGAACCGTCGGTTTGGCGTGCCGAAAAAGCAGGGTTCAGCTACACATTACTCGGTTCAATTCATGCGGGGAAAGGCAGCTTTTATCCACTTCCCAATAGTGCTACTAAAGCTTTTGAAAGTAGCCATGGATTAATTGTAGAGGCAGATATACTCTCAAACACAGCACCAATACTAAGAGAGTCCAATTTTAGTGCAATTCAAGTTTTATCTAATCAGAAAATCGAACAATTACATGCTATTTTAACCAATTACTCCCTGAACATTGACTCCTATCTTCAACTTCCTCCTTGGTTATTAGCGATGACACTACAGTTATTGCAACTACCAGAGGTAGGCCTGCAGGTTGAGCTGGGAATTGACCAGTTCTTCTTACAACAAGCTCATCAAAATAGCACTCCAGTGCATGAGTTTGAGGGGATGGACTTTCAAATATCACTGTTTCAAAATTTAGAACAAGAGGGAGCCGATCTGCTTATTGATACGATAGAGGGTTGGAGTGAGTCTCAACAAGCGTTAACCTGCCTGGTTGATGCTTGGCAACAAGGAGATGATGGTATGCTTGTGCAGCTTCTTGAACAGCAGCAGTATAATCAACAACTGGCTGATCTGCTTATCTATAAGCGGAATAACCAATGGGTCAATGCATTAGTCAATAATCGCTTTCAGTTAATCAAAGGGGAGTACTTAGTGGTGGTTGGTGCCCTACATTTAGTTGGTAACAAGGGTATTATTAGCCAATTAGAGCGTAATGGCTTCACTGTAGAGCGATTAACCCCCATTGGTTACTCTAACTGTAAGGTAGCTCTATAGAGTTCCATAAAAACTGTATCTAAATGTAAAAAACAGTCAAAATCATTTTTTATGAAACAAGCTAATTCGCTTTGATAATTAATAACTAATTATCTGATCTCATTCTCAGTTTTATAAGCATTTTCTCTTAAAATAGACCTCAGTTGATAACATTAATTAAAGAGGTAATCGATATGGAAAAGGGATTAGAGGTTCTTGGAATGTCCATCATTGTGAGCAAATATATTGGTCTCATACTGTTTGCTGGAATTACTATTTCAACGGGGGCAATAGCGGCTGATGTCATGATGTATGGCGGCGTAACCACCAGCGAATAAACTTTTATTACCATTTTTAAATTCGCAATAAATAGTAGCCATTTGGCTGCTATTTTAATTATTAACTATCAGAAACCAACGCAGCAGGAGAATCATCTTTAACCAACCTAGCGATAACAATCATCACGACAAAGGCAAACAGTAGGCGCCCCCACAAAATCGACATAATATCCGCACCAAGCAGAATGATTAAAATCGTATCTTCTATCACACTATGAGCAAGACCTAAAAAACAGACCGATAACAGAACATCCCTTGGTTTTATCTTGCCAGACTTAGCCTCATCAATGAGTAAACCTGCACCAAAGCTCAACCCAAGAGTTAACCCTATTACACAAACATTTGTTGCCTCTTTACCTATGGTTAATGCATTAAGCAAAGGTGAAAGTGCTTTTTGAATCAGCACTTCAATACCTAACCACCTAAGCGCTCTCAGTAAAAACATTAATGCCATAATAATGAAAAATATCGAAATCAGCATGGCGAGTTGATCTCCGAACCAACTGAGAAAACTATTCGATGTTTGTTCAGGCTGCCAAACCATCACGGCTTGTTGCTGCTGCCAGCCTCCAAACTGATAAACCTGATGAGTAATAAAACCCAATACGAAACCACCTATAATCCGCAGCGGCAACGTTATTCTCCATGCAATACCTGACAATTTAGCCACAGCCCCCTCAATAGGCAGAGCATGAGCTAGCAACATCATGACGCCTAATACAGAAACTTGCGCTACCGTTAACTGTTGATCTCCCATTAATTCGAAAAATACCACCATGCCAGTATAGAGGTTAGTTAACATTGCCGTAGCCCAAACTAACCCCATCTCTTGCGGCAAACCAACTACAGCCATAAGCGGAGCTAACGCTAGGGCAATAACTTCAGTAAACCCTAAAACAGTTAATAGCTTAACAATGAGTAACGCAGGAACCATCACTTATAATAACATCAAATAGACTCGAGTAACCGTCATAAAAAACGCCTTAAACTCTGCCCATACTCTCGTGTTTTTTTTCAACTGCGACCCACCTACTCATGATTGATTTAACAAAACCTTAACCATTATAAAGCTCAAAGGTAGAAATAATTCCAATAATCTGCTAAAAAAGTAACCATTAATGTTTATTTTATTGGTGTTTTGTTAATAATGTTTCTCGATCGCACAGATAAAGCCATACTTCGCTTTCTTCAAAAGGATTCTTCAGTTAGTAACCTTCAGCTCTCATTCGCTATTGGTCTCTCTCCCCCCGCTTGCTTAAAGCGAGTTAAACGATTAAAAAAGGAAGGCGTGATTAGCCGTGAGGTTGCTTTAATCAATCAAGAGAAATTAGGGCCCTGCTTGCACATCATTATGAATATTGAGATGGAGAGGGATAGGTTAGACTTAAATAAAGCGTTCATTAATAAGATGAAGATCGCCCCGGAAGTAAAGCAGTGCTATCAAGTGACAGGTGATACTGATTTCATTTTACTTGTTACTGTTGCTGATATTCAGAGCTACGAAGCCTTTTGTAAAAAAGAGATCTACAGTGAAACCAATATGAAAAATTTCAGAACCCATATTTCGATGAATAGAGTAAAATTTGAAACCTCAGTGTTGATTGAGTAACAACAAACGCCTTAATATTTCATCAATCCATATTGGTCTGTGATGAGCCAGATTTTCGAACTCAGGAACCCACGACTATCGGGGTTTAAAACAAAAAGGCCTAGTCTTTCGACTAGGCCTTTTTTAGAATGTGGTCGGTGATGAGGGATTCGAACCCCCGACCCTCTGGTCCCAAACCAGATGCGCTACCAAACTGCGCTAATCACCGGAACGAGACGTATAATACTGAACATAAGAAATATCACAAGTCTTAATTATCTATTTCCGTTGTTTTAAATCTAAATGGTTAATTAACCATCAAATAATCATATTATTGCTAAGATTGACTATTGAAACACTTGCCAAAAAACCCTTGAAGCTAGCAATAATAAGACAATACCAGAGGCCCGATCTATCCAAACAGCTTGAGTTCGAAGTTTTTTTACCACTTTGTCATTGGATAAAACAAATGCGATAAAGGTATACCACAACCCATCAACCAATAGCGGTGTTGCGACGATGGTAATACGACTAGAGAGTTCTGAGCCTACCGCAACAAATTGACTAAATAGTGCAATAAAGAACAACGCCATCTTAGGATTAAGCAGTGAGATCATTAGACCATCTCGCATTGCATCTTGCAGTGACGAGTCCTCTCCTGCCTTCAACTTTGCAGCAACCCCTCCTTTAGAACGTAAGGCATTAAAACCAAGCCAAGCTAAATAGCCGGCGCCTAGTACGGTAATCAGCATAAATAGTTTGGGAAATTTCTGTAAAATCACAGCAAGCCCCAGTAGCGTCATCAACGCGTAAAAACCGACACCAATAGAGTGTGCCCATGCGGTGGCAACACCATGGGTTCTGCTGCTTCCTAGCGTGTGTTTCACGACCATGGCCAAACTTGGTCCTGGTGACATAGCACCTAATATACAGATAGCCAATAGTGATAACCACAGTTCAAATGTCATTATTTTCCTATATGAGCAAACGTTGCTCTCGTTAATGCAGCCAAATCTTGCGGTGAAAGCTCCAACTCTAGCCCTCGTCTGCCTGCACTGATAAAAAGTGTGTCAAATGCAGTAGCAGTATCATCAATTAATGTGGGCAGACTCTTTTTTTGCCCTAATGGACTGATCCCACCAACAATATAACCCGTTATTTTTTCAGCTACCCCTGAATCGGCCATTTCCACTTTCTTAACCTTAAGTGCTTTTGCTGCAGATTTAAGATCCAACTTATTCGCGACTGGAATAATAGCCACCGCAAGATTTTTTGCTTCACCATTAAGTGATATCAACAACGTTTTAAACACTTGGTGACTGTCTTGTTCGAGCAACTCTGCCGCTTCTAGGCCATAACTGTTGCTTTTAGAGTCATGTTGATATTGATGTATTTTGTGTTCTATTCTCTTTTTTTTAACTAAATCAATTGCCGGGGTCATATTGCTCTCAATAAAAAACGGTGCTAATAGCAATTATTAGCACCGTTCCAAATAAATAGCATCAATTAATCATTGAGCATTTAATTTACTTATATACCATCTCACCTTTTGGCGCGTAGGCATTAACATCAATTGGACTGTTCATTTCTAAGTAATCTTTAAGAACTTCAGCATCAACAAAGCCTGTATTTACATGGCCAGGATGCCCTGAAATCTTAGGATATCCATCACCGCCAGCTGCGTTATAGCTCGGTACAGTGAACTGGTATTTAGCTGATGTATCAAGCGCTTTTCCGCCAATCTTAACATCGCTAACTTTGCCATTAGACACAGTCATAGAGATGCCTGCAAACTGAGCGTATGCACCTGAATCAATAGGCTTAGTTGCCACTACGTTTAAGTAGTCAAGCACTTCAGAACCGGACATCTCTGTTACCGTTACAATATTCGCAAACGGCTGAACAGTTAGAACATCTTTGTAAGTAATATCGCCTTCTTCAATAGAATCACGAACGCCACCTGAGTTCATTACTGCAAAATCTGCTTTTGCACGCTCCATATGAGAGGTAGCGATTAAACGACCTAAGTTAGTCTGCTTAAAGCGAACTACGCCACGGTCACCTTCAAGTTTACCGTTGCTCTTAGCGATTTTAACCATAAGCTCATCTTGGCCTTTATCTTGGTAAGGCTTCAAGAATTCAAGAACGGCTGGATCTTGTGCGATTTCATCTTGAATCAGAACACGTTTCTTTTTACCATCAACTTTAATTTTCTTTTTCAAGTTAACAGGAATTAAGTTATAGCTTACTAAGTTTAGCTCACCATTTTTAAATTCATAATCCGCTTTACCTACGTATTTTCCCCACTCGTGTGCTTGAACTAACCAAGTACCGTTTTGGAAATCAGGCTTACACTCATCACCAGGTTTAAAGCTCTTATTCGCAACATTAGGGCCTTCCATACATACAGGTTCTTGAGAGTGACCACCAACGATCATATCCAAGTCACCTTCACCTAAGAAGCGTGCTAAAGCAACATCACCAGGTGCATTGCCGCCGTTGTTACCATTTTCGTAGTGACCCATGTGAGTCGCTGCAAAAATCAGATCCGGTTTTTCATTAGCACGAAGCTCAGCAATCACTTTTTTCGCTTCAACTTTAGGATCTCTAAACTCGATATCACCAATAAATTCAGGGTTACCAATTTTAGCGGTATCTTCAGTTGTTAGGCCAATTACCGCAATTTTAATACCTTGCTTGTTGAAGATTTTGTAGGCTTCAAACTTACGCTCGCCAGTCGCTTTATCGTAAATATTGGCAGAAAGCATTGGGAAATTAGCCCAACCTTGCTGCTTAGCAAGCACATCTAACGGATTATCAAACTCATGGTTACCTAATGCCATTGCATCGTAACCTAGTAGGCTCATGCCTTTAAAATCTGGTTCTGCATCTTGAAGATCAGACTCTGGAACACCAGTGTTAATATCGCCACCAGATAAAAGTAATACACTGCCGCCTTCCGCTTTCACTTCAGCACGTAGTTGGTCAAGAAGCGTTTTACGCGCTGCCATGCCATACTCGCCGTATTTATTCTGCCAAAAACGACCGTGATGGTCATTGGTGTGTAAAACGGTCAATTTATAAGTCGTATCTTCCTGCCATGTTGGCTCGCTCAATGTTGAACAACCCGTTATCGCAACTAATAAAGCAGCACTGACCGCCACTTTTACAGATAGAAATCCTTTCATTTTTTTCACCTATGATTTTTAGTAGATTCAATTTTTCGGCGTGTTCCTAGAGCGCATACACTGCAATGGATGACTTCAGCTCCAAGATATATTTTAAAAACTAGATCAGTGTAAAAGAAAAAAGAGAGAGCAGTTTAGCTGTTTAGAAAAATTGTTAATTAGATCACCTATATCAGGGTGATATTCATAACAAAGGAAATAGCAAACGATTACGTTATAAAATGGTCAAAAATAGTTATCATCATATTAGAATTGTTTTTTACCTTTATCATAAAAAAACCCATCAGATCAGATGGGTTTTGGGATTCATAATAACAATATGTTAGATCGTTACTTTATCTCAATATGTTCAAAGCCTTTGATTAGATCATCAAGTGCTTTCATTTGAGCTAAGAAAGGTTCGACTTTATCCAAAGGCAATGCTGATGGCCCATCGCAAAGTGCTTTATCTGGATTTGGATGCGCTTCAATAAATAGACCAGCGATACCTGTAGCCAAACCCGCTTTGGCAAGTTCTACTGTCTGCTCACGACGCCCACCTGAAGCTGCGCCACTTGGATCACGATTTTGCAATGCATGCGTCACATCAAAGATGATTGGGCTACCATTAGAGGCTTTTTTCATTACGCCAAATCCAAGCATATCAACCACTAAGTTGTCATACCCCATGCATGAGCCACGTTCACACAAAATAATCTGCTCATTACCACACTCAGAGAACTTACCAATGATGTTCCCTACTTGGTCTGGACTCATGAACTGCGGTTTTTTCACATTAATCACAGCGCCTGTTTTCGCCATCGCTTCAACTAAATCCGTTTGACGAGCAAGAAACGCAGGAAGTTGAATCACATCAACCACTTCAGACACCGGTTGAGCTTGTTCAATCGAATGCACATCCGTGATAATTTTCACACCAAACGTCTCTTTAATCTCTTGGAAGATTTTAAGCCCCTCTTCTAAACCAGGACCTCGGTATGAGTGCACTGAAGAGCGGTTGGCTTTATCAAAAGAAGCTTTAAAGACATAAGGAATACCAAGACGATCCGTCACTTCAACATAATGCTCACAAATCTGCATGGCAAGATCACGAGATTCCAATACATTCATGCCTGCGAATAAAACAAATGGCTTATCATTTGCGACATCAATATCGCCAATTTTAACATTTTTCTGAATAATCATGATTATTGATCTTCTCTTAGTGAAGGGTCAAAGGTAGCTCTCTCAGCAATCTGACTTGAGCTTTTAATAAATCTGCAGCGGGATCTTCTGGGCAGTTCTCAATGAAAAACTCAAAATCCGAGCTGGCCATTTGATTACAATCTAACTGCTGATAGATAAATCCACGATCTCTTATTTCATAGGGATCGTCCGGTGTGAAACTTAACGCAAGATCGCTACATTTAAGTGCGAGGTCATAGCTCTCTTCTCTTAAAAAAGCGTGCTTCATTAACGCTAATAAGCGGCCAATAACCGTTGGATTATCGGCAGCAGCCAAATCTCTCTCTTTCAATCTAGCAAGCGGACCATCATGACCAATTAACCAAGCACCCAGTACTTGTTTAGTCACATATTCGCCATTAAAAGGATTCAAATAGAGTGGACGCTCATTAGGCCAGTCAATGCGAAGTAGAAATTGAGTAGGAAAGCTCACGCCAGAAACAGGTAAATTCAGATTTTGTGCTAAATAGAGTAAAATTGAGCCTAAGCTCACTGGTATGCCCTTTTTTCGCTCAAGAACCTTATCGATAAACGCATTTTCCGACGAGAAGTACTCATCGTAATCGCCTTCAAAACCCCACTCTTGGTAAAACAATTTAAGTAACTTCGCAAACTGTGCCTTGGGCTCGGTTTCTGATGCAATCCCAGCCTCTGCATCGATTAACATCAATTCAAGTTTATCTTCGGCCCACTGCTTTGAAGTTGACGATTTAATGGCTAAATTAAGGGATAAAGCCCCTTCAACTAAGTCCATATCATCTAAATCTTCGTCAAAAAATTCAAACATCTGTTACCCCAAAAAACTAGGAACTTTGGTCACTGCCAGTTTCGCAGCCATTAAGATCCAACCTAACGCACCAAAAAAAGCAAAACCTTTGAATACTCGACTCTCACCAAGATGCAGGGCGACATAACCCAATGCAATATAAGCAAATACACAAGTTAATTTTTCAGTTAACCATAAACCTGCTGGCGTAAATGGATAAAAGCCAGTTAAAAAGATTAATACTACGCCAGTACCAAGTAGTAATGTATCAATCACATGCGGTGCTACTTTTAGGAACTTTTTCTCCAATAGAGAAGATTTACTCATCAATAGTATGTATCGAAAAATAAACAAACCAACACTTAAAACGATGGTTAACATGTGAATATGTTTTATTGCTGCGTACATAGTTTTCTCACTGTGTTTGTAAGGATAGTAACCCTTACAATTTCATTTATATTATGACCAGCAACCGAGTGTTACCCGATCATTACCGCCATAATCTTGTTCCGTAGAGACTTGTTGATAACCGAAGTTTTGTAAAAGAGATCTAACGTCTGCACCTTGTTGGTATCCATGTTCTAGTAATAACCAACCACCGGGCAGTAAAAAATCCCTTGCTTGTCGCGTAATGAGTTCAATATCAGCCAGACCTGAATTAGCAGCAACCAGTGCTGATATGGGTTCAAACCTTACATCGCCTTGATTAAGATGCGGGTCTAACTCATCAATGTAGGGCGGATTACTGACAATCACACAAAAAAGTTCAGCCGATTGAATTGAATCAAACCAACTACTGACTCTGAATTCGGTATTGTTAATATTGAGTCGTTGCGCATTTTCTGTCGCTAATTGCTGCGCCTCTACTCGAATATCAACACCAATAACGGAACGATTCGGTTGTTCAGAAGCTAGAGCCAAAGCAATGGCACCCGTTCCAGTACCTAAATCCAATATCCCATCATTACCTACCGTTAACTTATCCAGAGCTAACTCAACCAATTTTTCAGTATCCGGTCTTGGAATAAGCGTTGAGGGCGATACTTTCAATGATAATGACCAAAACTCTCGTTCGCCAACAATATACGCTACTGGCTCTCCGGATAAACGACGAACTAATAAGTTGGAAAAATCACTTATTTGCTGCTCTGATAACATTTTTTCAGGCCAAGTGAGCAGGTAACTTCTTGGCTTATCCAAAACGTGACACAACAGAACCGCGGCATCAAGTTGCGCAGAACTACTTCCAGATTCTTGCAACTGGCTAATGGCTCTTTTTAACTGCTGTTCAATACACCATGTCATTAGTTGTTTTCTGATAACTCAGCAAGTTGATCCGCTTGGTGTTCAAGGGTAACAGGCTCAACGAGGCAATCTAAGTCACCTTCCATTACTTCACTTAGGCGATACAACGTCAAGTTGATACGGTGATCAGAAACGCGTCCTTGTGGGTAATTATAGGTTCTAATACGGTCAGAACGGTCACCCGTTCCTAATAAATTACGGCGTGTATCAGCAATTTCGGCAGCGCGTTTGTCCTCTTCCGCTTTGGTAATTCGAGCGGAAAGAACGGACATAGCTTGTGCTTTATTTTTATGCTGCGAACGCTCATCTTGACACTCAACCACAGTACCCGTTGGTAAGTGAGTAATACGAATGGCAGAATCGGTGGTGTTTACGTGTTGTCCACCTGCTCCTGATGAACGAAAGGTATCAATTTTTAGATCACTGGCTTTGATTACTGGCGCTTCTGCTTCTGGCACTTCTGCCATAACAGCAACTGTGCAAGCAGAAGTGTGGACACGCCCTTGTGACTCTGTTGCAGGAACACGTTGAACACGGTGACCACCAGATTCAAACTTCAAAGTACCGTAAGCACCATCACCACTTACTTTCGCGATCATCTCTTTATAGCCACCTTGCTCAGAGCGGTTCTCACTCATTATTTCAAGACGCCAGCTACGTTTTTCAGCATAGCGACTGTACATCCGAAACAAGTCACCTGCAAAAATCCCCGCTTCATCACCACCGGCTCCCGCACGAATTTCTAAGAAACAGTTACGGTCATCATTCGGATTTTTAGGCAGTAACAAAATCTGTAATTCATCATTCAAGCGCTCAATGTCAGCTTTGGCTTCTTTAATCTCATCTTGCGCCATCTCGCGCATCTCTGCATCATCTTCTTGAGCCATCTCTTTAGCAGCGTCTAAATTCTCTTCTGCTTGGCAGTAGCTCTGGAAACACAGGGTTAACTCTTCTAACTGAGAGTACTCTTTTGACAGAGCACGGAACTTATTTTGGTCACCAAGAACATCAGGATCACCTAATAGGTGCTGCACTTCTTCATAACGCTCAGAGAGCATCTCTAATTTTACTCGAATCGACGATTTCATGGATATTTGGGCTTATAGTTAGTTATCTAAACCAATGCTAGCACGGATAACAGAAAGTTTTTCTGGATCCCCATTCTTAGCTGCATCTTGCATTGCTTGGGTTGGGGCGTGAATAAGTTTATTAGTGAGTTTATTACTCAGTTCTATCAAAATCTTTTGTGGATCTGCGCCACTCACTAGCGCCTGTAAACTTTTATTTAATAATTCAGATCGTACGACATCAGATTGTTCCCTGTATTTTCTAATACTGTCGACAGCTTGTCTTGAACGCATCCAGCGCATAAATTCAGAGCTCTCTTCACTGACAATAACTTCAGCTTGAATCGCTTCAACTTTTCGCTGCTCCATATTCTGCTCAACAATCCCTTGAAGATCATCGACGGTATAGAGATAAGCGTCATTAAGATCACCAACCTGACTCTCGATATCCCTTGGGACTGCAATATCGACAAACAACATTGGTTGATTTCGTCTTGATTTTAATGCTGTTTCAACCATCCCTTTACCAATAATTGGCAGTGGGCTGGCCGTCGAGCTAATGACAATATCCGCTTTACTTAAGTATTGTGGGATTTCTGGCAGCGTAATCACTTGCGCATCGTACTCACCGGCTAATGCCTGCGCTCTTTCACGAGTGCGGTTGGCTACGATTAATTTTTTAGTGCCACTTTCAGCCAAATGTTTGGCAACCAACTCTATGGTTTCACCCGCGCCAACTAGTAATACGGTTGAGTCCGCTAACGATTCAAATATTTGTCGTGCCAGAGTACAAGCAGCATAGGCGACAGAAACCGCATTGCCACCAATATCAGTATCAGTGCGAACACGTTTAGCCACTGAGAATACTTTTTGGAATAATTTCTCTGTCGTTCCTTCAACTGCACCATATTCGCGAGCCGCAGCAAAGGCCTGTTTCACTTGCCCGAGAATTTGAGGCTCACCTAATACTAAAGAGTCGAGGCCACAGGAAACTCGCATTAAATGTTTCACCGCAGCTTGCTCTTCGTGAACATAGATACTCGACATCAACTCTTCAATAGGAACGGCATGGAAGCGAGTTAACCACTCTATAACCGTGCCAGCACCGAGCCCGTCTTTAATGTCACAATAGAGTTCTGTTCGATTACAAGTAGAAAGAATGACTCCACTATAAATATTGTCATTAATTGAAAGTTCTTTAAGCGCACTGATCAGTTTTTCTGGTGAAAAAGCCACTTTTTCACGTAGATCAACGGAGGCTGAGTTATGGTTAATTCCAATCGTAAGCAATGACATTTAAAAGGTTTACCAATCTCAGAAATAATTACGTGCGCCAAGTTTACTTTATGCATGGAACTATTGAAAGCCGATAGCACCTATCTTAAGTAAACAGGTAGAGGTTTCGCTCATAAAATACAAAAATCAGTTTAACATCACGCTTGCACATTGACCGTTCATCTGTGACGATCACCACTCAGCGAAAACAGTAAAGGCTAATTCATGATCTCTGCCCACAAAATGATTCGTCCTATATTTCTATTGTTCATCTCTATTTTAATGGCCGCTTGTACATCCATTGACTCTAAAAATAGCAATATAGACTGGCAACAACAGCAACTATTATTAGAGCAGCTAGAGCGCTATCAAATTTCAGGAAAGCTAGGTTATAAAGATCCTGAACAGCGTCATACTTTCAACTTTTTATGGCGTCACACTCCGGCAGAAAGTCAGCTCACATTAACCACTTTTCTAGGTCAGTCAGTATTAAAAATAACCATGGATAATAACGGTGCGACAGTCAAAACTCGTGAAGGAGATATCTATAAAGGCGATGATGCCAGCCAACTGATTTTTAATTTAACCAAACTCAGCATCCCAATAGAGCACCTCAGTGACTGGATGAAAGGTCTGCCCACCGCTGCTGATAGCTATACATTAAACAGTGATAATATCGTGAAACATCTCAACAAAACCTACAATCAAATGCGTTGGCAACTTGACTATCAAGCTTACGCTGTCAGTGATACCCTTTTACTGCCACAGAAGATGCAACTGCAACAACAAGATACTTCACTAAAAATCGTCATATCAAACTGGACCATAGACCAATGAGTGAACTATCCCCTTATCTAGGATCCACTGTGTGGCCCGCGCCAGCCAAACTAAACCTCTTTTTGTATATCACCGGACAAAAAGAGAATGGTTATCACGAACTGCAAACCCTATTTCAATTTCTCGACCGTTGCGATCAACTCACCATAACGGCTAATACCTCTGGTAAGGTGACCATACTCCCAGCTATTGAGGGTGTTTCTACTGAACAAAACTTAATCTGGAAAGCAGCAACCCTGTTACAGCAACACAGTGACTGTCAGTTTGGTGCTGACATTGAACTGGATAAAATTCTACCGATGGGGGGAGGGTTAGGCGGCGGCTCTTCTGATGCTGCAACCACACTTGTCGCACTCAATCTATTGTGGGGCTTAAACCTGAGTGTCGATACACTCGCATCCTTAGGGTTAACGCTAGGCGCAGATGTTCCCGTTTTTGTTCGCCAAACCGCCGCTTTTGCTGAGGGCATTGGTGAAAAAACAGTCCCTGCCCAACCAGAAGAGAAATGGTACCTGGTGATTAAACCAAAAGTGAGTATCTCTACCGTCGATATTTTCACTCATCCGCAGCTGACCAGAAATACCCCTAAAAGGTCATTGCAGCAACTATTAAATGAGAAATACGAAAACGATTGCGAAAAAATAGTAAGAAGTATCCATCCAGAGGTTGATCACCTACTTTCTTGGCTGTTAGAATACGCCCCGTCAAGATTGACTGGAACTGGTGCGTGTATTTTTGCTGAATTTTCGAGCAAACAAGCCGCTACTGAGCTTTTTCAATCACTTCCTGACCATGTAGATGGATTTATAGCACAAGGGGTGAATACTTCCCCTCTGCAATTAGCTGTAAAACGTTACATAAACCAAAGTAACAACTAACTCACATCACAATTTTACGAACTTTGAGGTTTTCACCGTGCCTGATATGAAGCTTTTCACTGGTAATGCAACACCTAAGCTAGCGCAACGCATTGCTGACCGACTATACATCTCACTAGGCGACGCTACTGTGTCTCGCTTTTCTGATGGTGAAGTAGCCGTTCAAATTAATGAAAATGTTCGTGGTAGTGATGTTTTCATCATTCAGTCTACTTGCGCACCAACGAATGATAACCTAATGGAATTGGTTGTTATGATTGACGCACTTCGCCGTGCTTCTGCTGGTCGTATTACCGCTGTTATTCCTTACTTTGGTTACGCTCGTCAAGATCGCCGTGTGCGTTCTGCTCGTGTGCCAATCACTGCAAAAGTTATTGCTGATTTCCTTTCTAATGTTGGTGTTGATCGCGTTTTAACCGTTGATCTACATGCAGAACAAATTCAAGGGTTCTTCGATGTTCCTGTTGATAACATCTTCGGCACACCCGTTCTTTTAGAAGATATGCTTGGAAGAAACCTTGACAACCCAGTTGTTGTTTCTCCAGATATTGGTGGTGTCGTACGTGCTCGTGCAACCGCTAAACTACTGAACGATACTGATATTGCTATCATTGATAAGCGCCGCCCACGTGCGAACGTTTCTGAAGTGATGAACTTGATTGGTGATGTTGAAGGCCGTGATTGCATCATTGTTGATGACATGATCGATACAGGTGGCACATTATGTAAAGCGGCTGAAGCACTAAAATCTCGCGGAGCCAAACGTGTATTTGCTTACGCAACTCACGCAGTATTCTCAGGTGCAGCTGTTAAAAACATCGCTAACTCTGTGATTGATGAAATAATCATTACCGACTCAATTCCTCTAAAAGAAGAGATGAGAGCAACGGGTAAAGTGAAAGAACTAACACTTTCAACTATGCTTGCGGAAGCTATTCGTCGCATTAGCAACGAAGAGTCAATCTCTGCTATGTTCGAAAGCTAAATAAAAGCTCGCAATAAAAATTTAAATGCCCTGCTTTTGCGGGGCGTTTTTTTTAGTGGTACTATACTGCGTTTTTTCAAGCATCTTACCGAATGCTTACCTTCAATTAAGAGAATATTAGTGTGAGTAATCAATTTCGACTGCTTGTCGGGCTTGCTAACCCGGGCCAAGAGTACGTGAAAACACGCCATAATGCTGGTGCTTGGGTCGTTGAAGAGCTTGCTCGTATACATAGTACTCAATTAAAAAATGAACCTAAATTTTTTGGTTTCACTGGCCGAATTCAATCTGGTGGTACCGATTTGCGACTATTGATCCCAACCACTTATATGAATTTATCTGGTAAAGCTATTGCCGCTATTGCGAAGTTTTACCAGATAAAACCGGAAGAAATTCTGGTCGCTCATGATGAGCTAGATCTTCCTCCAGGTGTAGCCAAAATAAAAAAAGGTGGCGGCCATGGTGGACATAATGGATTAAGAGACACTATTAGCAGCCTTGCCAATATAAAAGACTTTTATCGACTACGTGTAGGTATTGGTCACCCCGGTCATAAAGATAAAGTAGTGGGGTTTGTGCTTGGTAAAGCTCCAGCTAAAGAGCAAGAGCTTATCGACGCTTCCATTGATGAAGCTGTTCGATGCCTTGACATATTATTAAAAGACGGTTTGAGTAAAGCACAGAATCGTCTACATTCATTCAAAGCAGAATAGTCACTAAAAGGTTTCATATCATGGGTTTTAAATGCGGTATCGTTGGTCTTCCTAACGTTGGCAAATCAACACTTTTCAACGCACTAACAAAAGCGGGAATTGAAGCAGCAAACTTTCCGTTTTGTACTATTGAACCAAACACAGGTGTCGTTCCTGTTCCAGATCTTCGCCTCGACGCGTTGGCAGAGATTGTTAATCCAGAACGAATCCTGCCTACAACAATGGAATTTGTCGACATTGCAGGCTTAGTTGCTGGTGCATCTAAAGGTGAGGGGCTGGGTAATAAATTCTTAGCCAACATCCGAGAAACTGACGCTATCGGTCATGTTGTACGCTGTTTTGAAGATGAAAACATCATCCATGTAGCGGGTAAAATCTCTCCACTTGATGATATCGAAATCATTAATCTTGAATTAGCTCTTGCGGATCTTGATTCGTGCGAACGTGCCATTTTCCGTCAAGCCAAAAAGGCAAAAGGTGGCGATAAAGACGCCAAATTTGAAATTTCAGTATTAGAGCAGCTGCTTCCTATCCTGACAGATGGAGACATGGCTCGCTCTATTACGTTATCTAAAGAAGAACATGCTGCTGTTGCTTACCTTAACTTCTTAACGCTAAAACCAACCATGTACATCGCTAACGTGGCAGAAGATGGATTTGAGAATAACCCATTCCTTGATATAGTCCGTGCTTTTGCTGAAGCTGAGGGTAATGTTGTGGTTCCGGTCTGTGCGTCCATTGAATCTGAGATGTCTGAGTTAGATGATGAAGATCGTGCTGAGTTTTTAGCAGACATGGGCATTGAAGAACCGGGGCTCAACCGAGTGATACGTGCAGGCTACGACCTACTAACACTACAGACATATTTCACTGCAGGTGTTAAAGAGGTGCGTGCATGGACTATCCCTATTGGGGCCACAGCGCCTCAATCAGCAGGTAAGATTCATACCGATTTTGAAAAAGGCTTCATTCGAGCAGAGGTAGTTGGTTATGATCACTTTATTGAGTTCCGCGGTGAGAGCGGAGCAAAGGACGCTGGAAAGTGGCGTTTAGAAGGAAAAGATTATGTTGTTAAAGATGGTGATGTCGTACATTTCCGCTTTAACGTATAACGCGTAAAGATCGTAAAAAATAAGCCAGCAATATTGCTGGTTTTTTACACGCATAAATTTAGATAAACACCGTTTTTTGCCAATATTAGCGTCAGGTTGATTAATTTGCGTTCGAACAAGTCAGGATTCGTGATTTATTCAAAAAAAATGTTGACGCATCAGGCGTAGATGAGCATAATGCGCTCCGTTCTTGCTACTGTCTTCGCAATGAAATTTGTTGCGTTCTACCATAATATACAGTGAAAAATGCAAGTAACATTGGCTACTTAGCTCAGCTGGTTAGAGCACATCACTCATAATGATGGGGTCACAGGTTCAAATCCCGTAGTAGCCACCATATACAATTTTTGTTGTCTGAAAATGAGAACAAAATATAAAAGAATAATGCGGGAGTGGCGGAATTGGTAGACGC